>JBEKLU010000059.1:0-30916 GCA_050010035.1 Roseiarcus sp. | reverse complement strand
ATTTCGTCGATGAAGATGATGCAGGGCGCGTTCTTCTTGGCCTGCTCGAACATGTCGCGCACGCGGGATGCGCCGACGCCGACGAACATCTCGACGAAATCGGAGCCCGAAATGGTGAAGAACGGCACGTTGGCTTCGCCCGCCACGGCGCGCGCGGTCAGCGTCTTGCCGGTGCCGGGCGGGCCGACCAGCAGCACGCCGCGCGGGATGCGCCCGCCGAGCTTCTGGAACTTCTGGGGATCGCGCAGGAATTCGACGATCTCCTGGAGGTCTTCCTTGGCCTCGTCGATGCCGGCGACGTCCTCGAAGGTGACGCGGCCCTGCGCCTCGTTGAGCAGCTTGGCCTTGGACTTGCCGAAGCCCATCGCCTTGCCGGCGCCGCCCTGCATCTGCCTGGACATGTAGATCCACACGCCGAGGAACAGCAGCAGCGGCAACCCGTTAATGAGCAGCGTCAACAGCCAGGAATTGCCGTCCGACGGCGGCCGGGCGGTGATCGTCACGTCCTTCTTGTAGAGCGTGTCGACGAGCGCGGGGTCGTTCGGCGCGTAGGTGACGAACGCCCGTCCGTCCTTGTAATGCCCTGATATGTCCGAGCCGGCGATGGTCACGTCGCGGACATGGCCGGCGTCGGTCTCGGTCAGCAACTGGCTGAACGTGATGTCGCTGCTCGGCGCCTTCTGGGCGGGGCTCTGGAACAGGGTGACCAGCGCCAGCACGAGCAGGAAAATGATCACCCAGAGGGCGAAATTACGAAAATTCGGGTTCATCGCATTCCCATCGACAGCGGCGCGGCCGGATCGTCCCGAACCGGCCCCGACTGTCCCAAGCCGTCATTTAAGCGCGCCGGGGGCGCTTGCCAAGTGAACGGCATGAAACTGAAGATCGAGTGAAGACGCCAATTCCGCCGTTTTTGCGTCCCCCGCGTCAGGCCGTTTTCTCGATTTCGAGCCCCAAGGCGTCGATCATGGTCCGCCGCATCAGGAATTTCTGCACTTTGCCGGTGACGGTCATCGGGAATTCCTGCACGAAGCGCACGTATTTCGGCGCTTTGTAGTGGGCGATCGAGGCCCGGCAGAAGGCGATGACGTCCGCTTCGCTCAAGCTCGCGCCCTCGCGCAGCTTGACCCAGGCGCAAAGCTCCTCGCCGTAGCGATGGTCGGGGACGCCAAACACCTGAACGTCGGCGATGGCGGGGTGGCTATAGAGAAACTCCTCGATCTCCCGGGGATAGACGTTCTCGCCGCCGCGGATCACCATGTCCTTGAGCCGCCCGACGATATTGCAATAGCCCTCGGCGTCGATCGTCGCGAGATCGCCGGTGTGCATGAAGCGCGCCTCGTCGATCGCCGCCGCCGTCGCCGCCGCGTCGCCCCAATACCCACGCATCACGCCATAGCCGCGCGTCAGCAATTCGCCGGTGACGCCGGGCGGGACGATGCGGCCGGCGGAATCGACGATCTTGACCTCGATGTGCGGCTGAACCCGGCCGACGGTGGAGACGCGCCGCTCGAGCGGGTCGTCGCAGGCGCTCTGGAAGCTCACCGGGCTCGTCTCGGTCATGCCGTAGGCGATCGTCACCTCGCTCATGTGCATCTGATCGACCACCCGGCGCATCACCTCGACCGGGCACGGCGAGCCCGCCATGATGCCGGTGCGCAGGCTCTTCAGATCGAAGCGCGCGAACTCGGGATGGTCGAGCATCGCGATGAACATCGTGGGCACGCCGTGCAGGCCGGTGCAGCGCTCGGCCTCGACCGCTTCGAGCGTGGCGAGCGCATCGAACCCCTCGGAGGGGCTGACCATGCAGGCGCCGTGGGTGACGCAGGCCAGGTTGCCCAGCACCATGCCGAAGCAATGATAATACGGCACGGGAATGCACAGCCTGTCCGCCGGCGTCAGCCGCATCGCCTCGCCGATGAAATAGCCGTTGTTGAGAATGTTGTGATGGGTCAGCGTCGCGCCCTTGGGCGCGCCCGTCGTGCCGGAGGTGAACTGGATGTTGATGGGATCGTCGAATTGCAGCGTCTTGCCCAGGGCGGCGAGGTCGGAGAGCTGCTCTCGCGTAGCCGGCGCGGCGAGATCGGCGAAATTCAGCATGCCGGCGGTCTTTTCGGCGCCGAGCCGGATGACCGCCTTGAGATGCGGCAACCCCGCCGCGGACAAGGCGCCGGGCGCGGCGGCGTCGATCTCGGGCGCCAGGGCGCGCAGGCTGGCGAAATAGTCGTTGCTCTTGAAGCCGGGGCTGAGGATCAACGCCTTGCAGCCGACCTTGTTGAGCGCGTAATCGGCCTCGTGACTGCGGTAGGCCGGATTGATGTTGACGAGGATCAGGCCGGCCTTGGCGGTGGCGAATTGGGTGAGCACCCACTCGCTGTTGTTGGGCGACCAGATGCCGATGCGCTCGCCGGGCGCAAGACCGAGCGCGCGCAGTCCCGCCGCCAGATCGTCGGCGCGGCGGTTGAGCTCCGCGTAGGTCCAGCGCACGCCCTGGCGCCGCGCTGCCAGCGCCGGACGATCCGGCCCTTGCGCCGTCATGCGCTCGAGCAGGGCGCCGATGGTCTCGCCGATGAGCGGCGTGCCGCTCGCGCCGTGAACGTAACTTTGGGTCAAAGCGGGCATCGCGGAACTCTTCCTCCCTGAACGCGTCGAGTTCACCACATTCGCGTGAAAATCGCCATATGACGATCCCGCCTCGCCTCACAACTCGCGCAGGAACGCCGCCGGCTTCTGGCCGAGGATGCGCCAGGCGCCGATCATGCCCAGCGCGACGGTGAGCGCCAGCCCCGCCACGGCCGCGGCGAGGGCCGGCGCGAGGGCGAAGACGAAGTCGAAGCCCATGACTTCGACGACGACGACATAGGCCGCGAGCGTTCCCGCCGCAACGCCGAACGCCGCCGCCGCCCCGCCGAGCAGCGCGTATTCGATCAGGAACGTCGCCACGAGGCGCCCGCGCGTCGCGCCCAATATCTTCAAGATCACCGCGTCGGCGATGCGGGCGCGCCGGTTGGCGGCGAGCGCGCCGGCGAGCACCAGGACCGAGGAGGCCAGCGCGATGCCGGAGGCCGAACGGATCGCCAGCGCCAATTTGGCCGTCAGCGCCTCGATCGTCTCCAGCGCGTCGCGCACCCGCACGACCGCGACGGAAGGAAAATCGCGCGCCGCAGCCTTCATGACGGCGCTTTCGCCCGCCGCGCTCGGCAGCGCCGCGGTTACCAGAACCGTGTAAGGCGCGCCCTTGAACGTGTCGGGGGAGAAGACGAAAATGAAATTGATGGCGAAGCTTCGCCAGTTCACCTTACGCAAATTGTAAATCGTGGCGGTGACGTCGCGGCCCAAAACGTTGAGCGTGATCGCGTCGCCGATCTTCAGGCCGAGCCCCTCGGCGACGCCCGCTTCCATCGACACGAGCGGCGGACCGGCATAGTCGGCTCCCCACCATCGGCCCGCGACGACTTGCGACCCCTCCGGCGGCGCGTCGGCGAAGGTGACGCCGCGGTCGCCCTCGAGCGCCCAGGCGGCGCTCTCCTTGGCCTTGACGCTCTGCGCCGGGACGTCGCCGACGCGAACGATGCGGCCGCGCATCATCGGCGCCTCGACGATTTTCGCCCGCGGCGCCTCGCGCTCGAGAAAGCGCCCGAACGCGGCGAGGTCGGCGCTGCGCACGTCGAGGAAATAGAAGCTCGGCGTTTCCCCCGGCGTGGCGCGGCGCAACTGGCCGCGCAGGTTGGAATCGATTGACGTCAGCGCGACGAGGACCGCCAGGCCGAGCCCGAGCGACAGGACGACCGAAGGGGTCAGCGCGCCCGGCCGGTGAAGGTTGGCGACCGCCATGCGCCAGGCGACCGAACGCAAGCGCGGCGCCCGCCGCGCCAGCGCCATCGCGCCGGCCGCGACGAGGCGCAGCGCGACGAGCGCCAGCGCCGTCGCCACGACGACGATGATGGCGACCGAGCGCTGCGGGCTGGCGAGAATCGCCGCGCCGGCGAGCGCCGCCCCGGCCAGCGCCGCGGCGGCGAAATAGCGCAGGCGCGGCCGCGCCGCGCCGGTCTCGACGAGGCTGCGGAACAATTGGGAGACCGGAATGTCGTGCGCACGCCCCAGCGGCGTGACGGAAAAGCTCAGCGCGGTCAGGACGCCGTAGAGCGCGCCGAGCGCCAGTTCGCCCGGGTAGATCACCGGCGCGAGCGGCAACGGCAGCACCGGAGCGAACAGCGCCGCGACCGCGAAGGGCGTCGCGGCCCCGACCGCCAGCCCCGCGCCGATGCCGATCAGCGCCGCGGCGAGAAATTCGACCAGCGCCATGGCGACGACCGCGCCGCCGCTCGCCCCCAGCGCCTTGAGGATCGCCAGGGTGGCGCGCTTGCGCTCGACGAAGCCTTGCGCCGCGTTGGCGACGCCGACGCCGCCGACGACCAGCGAGACCAGCCCGACGAGCGCGAGGAATTCGCCGAAGCGGTCGAGGTCGCGCGAAAAGTCCGGCGAGACGTTGGATCGCGTGCGCGTCTCCCAGCCGGCTTGAGGGAACGCCGCCTTCGCCGCATCGACGAGCGCCGTGACGGCGGGCTCGCTCGGCGGCGCGCCGCCCGTGCCGAGAGCCACGCGCGTCGTCCAGCGCACGAGCGAGCCGGGCTGGATGAGGCCGGTTGCGCCGAGCGCGTCCTGCGAGACGATGACGCGCGGGCCGAGGCCGAGGCCGGCGGCGAGCCGGTCCGGCTCCGAGACCAGCTCGGCGCGTATCTCGAAGCGCGCCGCGCCGAGCTCGAAAACGTCGCCGACGCGCAACGAGAGCCGATCGAGCAGCGCCTCCTCGACCGCCGCGCCGTAGACGTCGCCGCGCCGCGCCAGCGCTTGCGCGGGGGTCATCGCGGGCGCGAAGACCGCCTGCCCGAGCCGCGGCCAGTCGCTCTCGACCGCCTTGACCTCGACGAGGGTCGCCTCGCCCGCGCCATTGCGCGCCATCGCGCGCAGCGTGGCGATGGTCGAGAGCTCGCCGCGGCTTTGCAGGAACGCGCGCTCCTCGGGGGAGAGTTCGCGGTGCATCAGCGAGAACGAGGCGTCGCCGCCGAGGATCGTCCGGCCGTCGCGCGCCAGCCCGTCCTGCAGCGCGCGCGCCAGCGAATTGACCGCGACGATCGCCGCCACGCCGAGCGCGATGCAGATCAGGAAAATGCGCAGCCCGGCGAGCCCACCGCGCAGATCGCGCGCCGCGAAGCGCGCGAGGGCGAGGCGCGCGCGAGGCTGCGGCGGCCGAGAATAGGGCTCGCTCATGCGAGCGCCGGCGCGAGCGCCTCGAGAACGCCCGAACGCATGCGCATCGTCCTGTCGCAGCGCGCGGCGAGCACGGGATCGTGGGTGACCAGCGCCAGCGTCGCGCCGCGCCGCGAGGGCGCGTCGAACAAGAGGTCGATGATCGCGCGCCCGGTCGCCTCGTCGAGGTTACCCGTCGGCTCGTCGGCGATCAGCAGCGACGGCCGCGGCGCCAGCGCCCGCGCCAGCGCGACGCGCTGCTGCTCGCCGCCCGAAAGCTGGGCGGGATAATGGTTCAGGCGTTCGGCGAGCCCGACCAGCGCCAGCTCCGTCGCCGCCCTCTTGAAGGCGTCGGGCGCGCCGGCGAGCTCCAGCGGCGTGGCGACGTTTTCCAGCGCGGTCATCGTCGGGATCAGGTGAAAGGACTGGAAGACGATGCCGATGCGCGCGCCACGGAAGCGCGCCAGCGCGTCCTCGCCCATCGCCTCGATGGCGACGCCGTCGACGAGCACCGCGCCGCTGTCCGGCTTCTCCAGGCCGGCCATGGTCATCAGCAGCGTCGACTTGCCGGAGCCGGAAGGCCCGATCAGGCCGACCGCCTCGCCCCTGTCGATTGTCAGATTGACCTTGCGCAATATATGCACCCTGGCCGCGCCTTCGCCGAGGCTCAAGTCGACGTCGCGCAATTCGATCGCAGGAGCCGCCATCGTGAAGAGATTCCTTCGGCCGGGGAACGCCACATATGGGCATTCGCGCATCCGCGTCCAGGCTTTCGTCCTGGCGCTCGCGGCCGCGTTCGGTCTCGCCGCAGCGCCGGCGCAGGCGCGCCTGCTGCGCGTGGTGGCGCTGGGCGACAGCCTGACCGCCGGCTACGGGCTGCCGCCGGGCGAGGCGTTTGCCGATGTCCTCCAGCGCGCCCTGAAGGCGCGCGGCTGGGACGTCGAGGTCGCCAACGCCGGCGTCTCCGGCGAAACCGCCGCCGACGGGCTGGCGCGTTACGACTGGAGCGTGCCGGCGGGAACCGACGCGCTGATCGTCGAATTCGGCGCCAACGACATGCTGCGCGGCATGGACCCCGGCGTCGCCGAAGCGGCGCTGGCGCAAATCCTGGCGCGGGCGCGCGCCGCGCATATCGCGACGCTGCTGACCGGCATGCGCGCGGCGCCCAATTACGGCGCCGACTATCAGCAGCGCTTCGACGCCATCTATCCCGATCTGGCCAAGACCTACGGCGTCGCGCTCTATCCCTTCTTTCTCGACGCGGTGGCGGACGATCCCAAGCTCAGTCAGAAGGACGGATTGCACCCGACGCGCGAAGGCGTGGAGAAAATCGTCGCGGCGATCCTGCCGTCGGTCGAAGGCGTCCTGGCCGAGGTCGAGCCGTAGAGCGCGGCGCCCTTGCGCGACGGCGCGGCTTTGCCTTAGCAACGCCGGGCGAGCGGCCGGGACCGGCGCGCCGCCTCTCCAAAAGGATGGTAAGCCCATGTCCGCCGCGCGCCACGTCCTGACGCTGTCCTGCGCCAACCGGCCGGGAATCGTCGCCAAGGTTTCGACGGCCCTTTTCGAGGGCGGCTTCAACATCCTCGAGGCGCAGCAGTTCGACGACACCGAAACCGGCGTCTTCTTCATGCGCGTGGCGTTCAACGGCGCCGACGAGAAGGCCGACCTCGCCGCCTTGCGCGCCGAGTTCGCGAAGATCGCCGCCGCGCTGAAAATGACGTGGTCGATGCGCGCCGAGAATGAGAAGAAGCGCGTCGCGCTCATGGTGTCGCGCTTCGACCATTGCCTGGTCGATCTGCTCTATCGCTGGCGCAGCGGCGAACTGGCGATGGAGGTCGTCGCGATCGTCGCCAACTATCCGCGCGAGGCGTACGGCCACGTCGATTTCGGCGCGATTCCCTTCCATTATCTGCCGGTAACCAAGCAGACGAAGATGGAGCAGGAGGCGCAGGTCTGGGAGGTCGTGCGCGCGGCGAAAGCCGACCTCGTGGTGCTGGCGCGCTACATGCAGGTCCTCTCCGACGGGCTCGCCGCCAAGCTGCAGGGACGCTGCATCAACATCCACCACTCGTTCCTGCCCGGCTTCAAGGGCGCCAAGCCCTATCACCAGGCGCACGCGCGCGGGGTGAAGCTGATCGGCGCCACCGCGCACTTCGTCACCTCCGACCTCGACGAAGGCCCGATCATCGAGCAGGACGTCGAGCGCATCAGCCATCGCGACACGCCCGAGGACCTGGTGCGCAAGGGCCGCGACATCGAACGGCGCGTGCTGGCGCGCGCGCTCGCCTATCAACTCGAGGACCGCGTGCTGCTCAACCGCGGCAAGACGGTGGTGTTTTCCGGCTGAGGCGCGAACCCCTTCCCCCCTTGCGGGGGAAGGTGGCCCTCGCGTCAGCGAGGGTCGGATGAGGGGGGTCGAGCGAAGCGAGACGGCTCGGAACCAAGTCGCGGCAACCGGTCGCGCTCTGCGCGACCCCCCTCATCCGTCGGGCTTCGCCCGACACCTTCCCCCGCGAGGGGGGAAGGGACGCGCCGCCCGAATAAGCCGCGCCGCCGCTTCACTTCTTCGCGGGCTTGGCCGCAGCGCGTTTCGCCGTGCGGCCGGTCTTCTTCACCGCCGCCTTTTTCGCCGCCGCCTTCTTCACCGCGACCTTCTTGGCCGCGGGCCTTCTCGCCGCAGGCTTGGCGGCGGCCTTCGCCTCAACCGCTTTCTTCGGCCGCGCATGCTTGACGTGGATGCGCTCGACGCTGCGCGTGGGAGCGTGCTCTTGCGCCCAGGCGAGCGCGGTCTCGAACGGGGCCGGCTCCATGTAGAGCAGCTGATGATTGAGCACGCCGGTGTTCTCGTCCTGCCAGAAATAGGTCACCGAACTCTCGGGCCGCTCGTCGTCCGAGTAAGAGGTGTAAACGACCAGGCAAGGCGGAGACGGGACAAAGACGTCGAGATCGCCGATGCCGACGCTCGTCCACGAAAGCAGTGTCGCCATGTAAGTGTCCTCCGATTTCGCGCGCATGGACGTCGTCGCAACGGGGCGCCCGCGGCGCATAGTGAGTTGTGATCGAGACGTGCGACTCTTGGTTGCGTTGAGTCAATAAAATGAAGAAATCGACCGCGACGGCTTGACGTTGGAGCAGCCGCCGGTCGACACGAGCCGGCGCCGTCATTGCGCGCGCGACGAGGCGATCGCGGCGCCGCCGCCGTTTGATCGCGGAAATGTTTAGAGCCGCCGCCACAGCCCCGCCGCCCAGCCGAACAGCGCGTTCTTGGCGTGCACGGCGGGCGGGCTGTCGAGAACGATCGGCGCGCCGGGGCGGCTCCGGCAATTCTCCGAGAGGCGCGAAACGGCGATTTCGCCGTCGGTGAAATAGCGATCGCCGCCGCCGTTGCGGGCGAACAGCGTCGGCCCGACGCCGCTGACGAGATAGGACGCCACGACGACGCCGGCGCCGGCGAGGTCGACGGAGAGGAGATCGCGCTCGGCGTCGATGTCGGGGCCGATGTGATGCGTCACCTGGCCGGTGAAATGGCTGACGCCGACGCTGCGATCGAAGGTCGCCGCGCCGAGCCAGACCGGCAGGCCCGCCTCGCCGGCGTCGAGGGCCTGCCAGAAGCGGACGTGATGGCGCGTGCTGGGGCTCGTCCCCGAGGGTTTCTGAAACGCCAAGTCCTGCCGGCGCCCGTCGTAGAAGAGGTCGCTGACGGGCGCCGTCGCGTAGGCGCGGCGCAGCAGCACGCTGCCGGCGATTTTGGCGCTCGAGCGCCAGGTCACGGGATCGGCGGGGCGCCAGCCCGCCGCGCGCATCGCGCAGAGAATGTCGTCGCGCCGGCCCTCCAGGCCGACGTTGAGCGCGTCGCCGGCAATGCCGAGCGAGGTCGTCGTCGTCATCGCCTTGTCGGCGAGGGCTTTCTGATGCTCGTAATGGCGCCAGAACGCCGGCGCGAGCCCATAGGCGATCGAGACGTAGAAGACGGCGACGACGGCGATCGCGATCGATACCCGGCGCGCCGCCGCGCGCATGGGGCGGCTCGGCGACATGGGCCGCGATCATGCGGGCGCGTTGGCGCAAAAGCAATCGCCCGCGTTCGGCCGCGATCCCGAGCGGTCGCGAGCGCCTGCCGGCGGCGCCGTAACAAACCGGGCTCGCCGGGCGAACTTGCGCTGCGAGCGTTCCCTATTCGCGGGTCGCTTGGTAGAGTGCGCCTTAGGAGAAAGGCCGATGAAGGACAACGCTTTCGCCGTGACCCACACCGAGGCGGAGTGGCGCGCGCTGCTCAGCCCCGAGCAATACGCGATTCTGCGCGAGCACGCCACCGAGCGGGCGGGGAGCTGCGCGCTCAATACTGAAAAGCGCGCCGGCGTCTTTTCGTGCGCCGGCTGCGGCCAGCCGCTGTTCCAATCCGCGGCCAAGTTCGACAGCGGCACGGGCTGGCCGAGCTTTTGCGATCCCCTGCCTGGCTCGGTCGAGACCACGGTCGATCGCAGCTGGGGCATGACGCGCACCGAGGTGCATTGCGCGCGCTGCGGCTCGCATCTCGGCCACGTCTTCCCCGACGGGCCGCCGCCGACGCATCTGCGCTATTGCATCAACGGCGTGGCGACGAACTTCACCCCCGCTTGACGCCGGGCTTCATCGCGTCGACAAAGCCGGGGCCATGAACGCGCCGAACTCGCCCGACGCCTTTCGCGCCTCGCGCCGCCCGCAGGGCCATCCCCCGGTCAGGAGCGGGCGCGTCGGCGCGCTGCTGGTCAATCTCGGCACGCCCGAGGCGACCGACTACTGGTCGATGCGCCGCTACCTCAAGGAATTCCTGTCCGACCGGCGCGTCGTCGAGACGCCCAGGCTCGTCTGGTGGGCGATCCTCAACCTCGTCATCCTGACGAGAAGGCCATCCGTCCGGGGGCGCGACTATGCTTCGATCTGGAACCGCGAACGCAACGAAGGCCCGCTGAAGACGATCACCCGCGCCCAGGCGGAAAGGCTCGGAGACGCGCTGACGCTCGGGCCTAGCGAGGGACGCGTCGAGGTCGACTGGGCGATGCGCTACGGCAAGCCGTCGATCGCCGAGCGGCTCGCCGCGCTGCAAGAAAAGGGCTGCGACCGCATTCTCGTCGTTCCGCTCTATCCCCAATATTGCGCGGCGACGACGGCGACGGTCTGCGACAAGGCGTTCGAGGCGCTGCAACGCCTGCGCTGGCAGCCGACGTTGCGCGTCGCCGCGCCCTATTACGACGATCCCGTCTATATCGAGGCGGTGGCGCGCTCGACGCGCGCGTCGCTGGGAAAACTCGATTTCGAGCCGGAGGTCCTTCTCGCCTCGTTCCACGGCATCCCGCGCGCCTATTTCGACAAGGGCGATCCCTACTACTGCCAATGCGCCAAGACGACGCGGCTCTTGCGCGAGGCGCTGGGCCTGCCGCCCGAGCGCCTGCGCATGACCTTCCAGTCGCGCTTCGGGCGCGCCGAATGGCTGCAGCCCTACACCGCCGAGACCGTGAAGGCGCTCGGCGCCGAAGGCGTCAAGCGCCTCGCCGTCGTCATGCCGGGCTTTGCCGCCGACTGCCTGGAGACGCTGGAGGAAATCGGCGTCGAGAACGCCGGCTATTTCAAAGCCGCCGGCGGCGAGAAATTCGCCGCGCTGCCCTGCCTCAACGACGGCGAGGACGGCATGCGGGTTCTGGAGGCCTTGGCGCGGCGGGAGCTGGCGGGGTGGGTTTGAGGGCGGCCCACCCTCAAGGCCGCTTCGCCTCGATCTCTTCGGGCACGTGTTCGGCCGGCGTCTTCGTCGTCGCGATGTGGACGATGTCGCCGGAAATCGTGACGTCGCCCTGCCAACGATCGCCCAGCGGAACGCTGCGCAACACGGTCAGATCGATCCGCTGATAGACCTTGCCGTCATGGTCGAAGGCGCGATCGGCCGAGGCGTCGAGAATATGCAGGGCGTAGAAGACGCCCGAGCCGCCGCCGCTGTAACTGGCGAGCACGACGAGAAGGCCGTTGCGCGTGCGGCCCCTGAATTCGTAGGCCGTCTCCTCGGCGCCGTTCAGCGTGTTGGGCGCCGGACGGGTCTGCACGATCCAGTCGCCGTTTTGCTTGATCTCGTCGCCGTAGAGCTCGCTGCCGATCGCGGCCTTCACGTCGACCGTCACCAGGATCGGGCCGGAATCGCCGAGATCGCCGTCGCCGAAGTCGCGGAAGACCTCCGGCGGAACCGGCTTGCCCTGCAAGGTGAAGGCGCGGCGCAACTCGTCGAGCGGGGTTTCGACGGGGGCGGCCGAGGCCGCGCAGAGGGCGGCCAGGAGCGCCAGCGCGGCAAGCGGACGGCAAAGAGCGCGCATCGACGGTCCCCCTAATTCTGGCGCAGCGATCGCGACGCTGGCCTTCCCCGGCGAAAAGCCCGTCGCGACGCCTTTACGGTACGCTAGGCGCGGACGGGCCGTATTTCGGATGGAAGCCGTTATGTTCGGACAACCTCGCCCTCGCGCCACGGATTGAAAACGGCGACGCGCGCCCTTTCGAATTCGCCTGTGTCGCGCGTGACGACCGTCAGCCCGTGGTGCAGCGCCGTCGCCGCGATGATGAGATCGGGTTGAGAGTAAGTGTGGCGCGCCTTGCGCCCGGCCTCGACGAGCAGACGCCATTTCAGCATCACGTCTTCGCTTACCGGCAGCGTTCTCTGCGCGAACATCGGGCGCAATGTCTGCGCGAGCCAGTCGTTGAGTTCGGCGCGCCGCGCCGCGTCGGCGACGCGTTCGACGCCGAAGCGAATCTCGGCGAAGGTCACGACGCTGACGAACAGCGAATCGAGCGGCTGCGCGGCGACGAACGCCGCGACCTTCGGCTCCGGCCGCGCACGGCGCAGTTCGCTGAGGACATTCGTATCGAGCAGCCAGTTTTTCACAATTCGACTTCGCGCACCGGCGAGCGCTCGTCGCGGCTCGGCTCGATGTCGATTTCGCGATAGGGCGAGGCCTGCATCGCCGCGATCAGAGCCGCGCCGGTGCGCTCGCCCGCGAGGCGGCGGAATTCGTCCGCGGCGACGACCACCACCTCGTCGCGGCCGTGCACGGTGACGTGCTGCGGCCCTTCGCTGCGCGCCCGACGCACGAGTTCGCTGAAGCGCGCCTTGGCGTCCTGCAGAAGCCAACGCCCAGGCGAGCGCGGGGGCTTGGGCGGCTTCACGATTCTAGTCATGCTGACCACTTGCCATGAACGGACCGAAATTCTCAAGCATTATCGCCGGGCGGCCTAGCGGACGCACACGGTTGGCGAAGCCTACGGCCAATCACCCAGGCCCCTCACCCAACCTCTCCCCGTGAACGGGGAGAGGAGTTCGCGGCGCCTTCCTTCCCCTCTCCCCGCGTCTTCCCCCGCCAAACGCTTTGCGTTTGCGGTGGAGAGGCAGGGTGAGGGGCGGGGCGAGTAGCCGCACTGGCGCCGAGATGTACGCCCTCTCGAACTCTTCCTCCCCTACCCATTTCTCTCCGCGCCGCCTATATGCTGAGCCTCACCCCTCCCCTTCCGTCCGGAGCCTAAGCGCTTGACCGCCATGACCGACGCCGCCCCCGAAAAAATCCCCGTCACCGTGCTCACCGGCTATCTCGGCGCCGGCAAGACGACCTTGCTCAACCGCATCTTGAGCGAGCCGCACGGGCGCAAGTACGCCGTCATCGTCAACGAGTTCGGCGAGATCGGCATCGACAACGAGCTCGTCGTCGGCGCCGACGAGGAAGTGTTCGAGATGAACAACGGCTGCATCTGCTGCACCGTGCGCGGCGACCTCATCCGCATCATCGAGGGGCTGATGAAGCGCAAGGGCAAGTTCGACGCGATCATCGTCGAGACGACCGGCCTCGCCGACCCGGCGCCGGTGGCGCAGACCTTCTTCGTCGACGAGGACGTGCGCGCCGCGGCGCGGCTCGACGCGGTGGTGACGATCGCCGACGCCAAGTGGCTCGCGGCGCGCCTGCGCGACGCGCCCGAGGCCAAGAACCAGATCGCCTTCGCCGACGTCATCGTCCTCAACAAGACGGACTTGGTCTCCGAAGGCGAACTGCGCGAGGTCGAGGCGCGCATCCGCGCCATCAACCCCTACGCCAAGCTACATCGCGCGCAGAACTGCAACGTCGCCATCGCCGAGGTGCTGGAGCGGCGCGCCTTCGATCTCGACCGCATCCTCGACATCGAGCCGGAATTCCTCACCGTCGACGATCACGACCACCACGATCACGACCATCACGGCCATCATCATCACGGCCTGAAGCACTACCACGACGAAGACATGCAATCGATCGGGGCGCGGCTCGAAGGCGACGTCGATCCGGACAAGTTCATGCCGTGGATCAATCGGCTGACGCAGGAGCAGGGGCCGAACATCCTGCGCTGCAAGGGCATCGTCGCGTTCAAGAACGACCCCAAGCGCTTCGTCTTCCAGGGCGTCCACATGATGCTCGACGGCGAGCCGCAGCGCGAATGGAAGGCGGGCGAAAAGCGCGAGTCGAAGGTCGTGTTCATCGGCCGCGACCTCGACGAGGACGAAATCCGCGAGGGCTTCCTCGCCTGCGCCGCCTGATCGCCGCGGCGCCGGGGGGTTCCGCAATGGCCGAGCCGACGTCTTCGCTGACCCAGCACGTGCGGCCCCTGCCGGCGGGCGCGCATGTCGTGGCCGCGGCGTTTCTCGACGGCGAGCCGGCTCTGGCGCTCGCCGACGGCGCGGTCCTCATCGGCGAGGCCGGCGCGCAAAAGCGCATCGCCGCGCATCCCAAGGGCGCGATCCTCATCGCCCGCGGCGACGGCAAGCGGCTCGTCACCGGCGGCGACGACGGCCGCGTCGTGAGCGTCGGCGCCGATGGGTCGGGCCAAGAGATCGCCGACGAAAAGGGCCGCTGGATCGACGCGCTGGCGATGCGCGGCGGCGCGGTCGCATGGGCCACGGGGCGCCGAGCGAGCGCGCGCGACGAAGCGGGCGCGGTCAAATCCTTCGAGGCGCCGACCACCGTGCGCGGCCTCTGCTTCCTGCCCAAGGGCTATCGCCTCGCGCTCGCCCATTACAATGGCGTCTCGTTGTGGTTTCCCAACGCCGGCGCCGCGCCGAGCCTGCTGGAATGGAAGGGCTCCCATCTCGACGCCACCGCTTCGCCGGACGGGCGCTTTCTCGTCAGCGCGATGCAAGAGAACGCGCTGCACGGCTGGCGCCTTTCCGATGCGCGCAACATGCGCATGACCGGCTATCCCGGCAAGACGCGCTCGCTTTCGTGGTCGCACGACGGTCATTGGCTCGCCACTTCCGGCGCCGACGCCTGCGTCGTCTGGCCGTTCAAGGACAAGGACGGCCCGATGGGCAAGGCGCCGCGCGAATGCGGCGTCAGGCCCTCGCGGGTGACGCAGGTCGCGTTCCATCCGCGCGCGCTGGTCGTCGCCATCGGCTATGCCGACGGCCTGGCGCTGCTCTGCCGCCTCGGCGACGGCGCCGAAATCCTGGTGCGCGCGCCGGGCGAGGGCGCGATCAGCGCGCTCGGCTGGGACGCGAGCGGGGCGCGCCTGGCGTTCGGCCTCGAAACCGGCGCCGCCGGCCTGCTGACTTTGCCCGCCTGAGATCCTCTATTAATCAAAGAAGAAAGGCACTCCCATGAACTTCGACGCTGCAGTGATGTTCCAGCCCTTCCGGCTCGGCGATCTCGACCTGCCCAATCGGATCGTGATGGCGCCGTTGACGCGCAACCGCGCGACGCCGGGCACGGACGCCGCCAACGACCTGACCGCCGCCTACTATCGTCAACGCGCCGGCGCTGGGCTGATCGTTTCCGAGGCCTCGCAGATCAGCCGGCAGGGACAAGGCTACATCTGGACGCCCGGCCTCTACAGCGAGGCCCAGGTCGAGGGTTGGAAGAAGGCGACGCGCGCAGTGCACGACGCGGGCGGGCGCATTTTCGTGCAGATGTGGCACGTCGGCCGCGTCTCGCACGCGTCCTTGCAGCCGAACGGCGGCGCGCCGGTCGCCCCTTCGGCGATCCGCGCCAAGACCCGGACGTTCATCGAGACGGGGTTCGCCGACGTTTCCGAGCCGCGCGCGCTTGCAGCGGCCGAGATCGCTGGGATCGTCGAGGACTACGCGCGCGCTGCGGCCAACGCCAAGCGCGCCGGCTTCGACGGCGTCGAAATCCACGCCGCCAACGGCTATCTGATCGACCAGTTCCTGCGCGACGGCTCCAACAAGCGCGAGGATTCCTACGGCGGCGCGATCGAGAACCGCGCCCGCTTCGCGCTCGAAGTCGTCGACGCGATCCTCAAGGTCTGGCCGGCTGCGCGCGTCGGTATTCGCCTGGCGCCGGTCAGCCCGGGCAACGACGTCGCCGACTCCAATCCGACGGCGCTGTTCGGCTATCTCGTCCAGCGCTTGAGCGAGCGGCGCCTCGCCTATATCCACGTCATCGAGGGCGCGACGCAGGGCGAGCGCGACTTCGCGCCCTTCGATTACGGCGCGCTGCGCCGCAGCTTCTCCGGCGCCTATATCGCCAACAACGGCTACACCCGCGAACTCGCCGTCGAAACCCTCAGCGAGGGGCGCGCCGACCTCGTCGCCTTCGGCAGGCCGTTCATCTCCAATCCCGATCTCGTCGAGCGCCTGCGCCTCGGGGCGGCTCTGGCGCCGCTCGACCGCGCGACGCTGTTCGGCGGCGGCGCCCACGGCTACACCGATTATCCGGCGCTCGCCGAGGCGCGGTAGAGGCGCGGCGCTATGGGAGTCGCGCCTTTCTGCGAAGCTTGCGGCTACTCCCCCGGCCCCTCACCCTGCCTCTCCCCGCACGCGGGGAGAGGAGCGCGCGGCGCCTTTCTTCCCCTCTCCCCGTTTACGGGGAGAGGCAGGGTGAGGGGCCGGGGGATCGGCCGCAGACTTGGCGAAGATGCGCGTCCGCTTCACGCCGGCGGGAACGGCCCCAGCCCGTCGGTCGCCAGCGCGTCGTCGTCGACCGACATCACGTTGCCGCGCCAGACGAAACGATTGGCTCTCCAGCCCTGGATCCACAGCCACGGCAACATGAGATCGCGCGCGATCCAGGCCGGCGCGGACGACCACTTGAGCGGCCAGCCCGCGACGCCCGCCAACGCCGCTTCGGCGCCGTACCAGACGAGGGCGGCCAGAACGACGGCGAGCGGCGCGGAAAGGCCGAATTCCGGCGCCGCGATCGCCGCCGCGATCAGCGGGAACAGGCTGGTCGTCAGCAGCTCCGGCGTGAAATAGGGCACGAACGTGGCGCGCCGCAGCCGCGCCCAACGCACCTGGCGCGACCAGACGTCGCGTAGCGCGCGCGCGCCGAGCGGCTGCTGGAAGGGATGGCTCACCAGATGGGCGCGCAGGCCGGCGCGATGGACGAGCTTGGTCGCCGCCGCGTCCTCGGCGATCTCGGCGCCGAGCGCCTCGACGCCGCCGCCCGCCTCGAGCACGTCGCGTCGCCACAGCATGGTCTTGCCCTGCGCGAAGCCGTAGCCGAGCGTCTCGGCGGCGTATTGCCAGCGCGCCTGGTAGGTGTTCAGGAACGCGCATTCGATCTCGGCGGCGAACGAGTCGGGCCGCGACCCGATCGGCGGCGCGCAGACGATGCCGGTGTCCGCGCGCCAGCGCGCCATCAGGCGCTGGATGTAGTCGGGCGGCATGAGCACGTTGGAATCGGCGACGATCACCCACGGGCGGTCCGCCGCCTTCCAGCCCTTCACCATATTGTTGAGCTTGGGATTGCCGCTGACGCGATCGTCGCCGATCAGCAGCCGCGAGGGAATATTCGGGTTCGCGGCCATGGCGCGGCGCACCACCGGCGCGATCGGATCGGCCGGATCGGCGAGGCAGAACAGGATTTCGTAGTCGGGGTAATCGAGCGCGAATATCGAAGCGAGCGTTTCCTTGGAAAAGGCTTCGACGCCGCAGAGCGGCTGCACCAAGCTGACCGGCGGCGCCCCGGCGGGCGCGAGGCGACGCGAGGCGTCCTTTCGGCACCGGAAGGCGGCCAGGCCCGTAGTGAAAGTCTGGATCGCCAGACCGGCGACGGCGACGCCGGCGGCCAACGCGGAAATCGTCATGTCGCTCCCGGGGCGTCCCGGCCCGATTCGAAGAAAAGCCAATATTGCAGCGCCCGCGCGACGCTTCTATGAAGGCGCATGTCCAGCCCCCCTACCGTTCGTTTCGCGCCCTCTCCGACCGGGCGCATCCACATCGGCAACGCGCGCACCGCCCTCTTCAACTGGCTCTTTGCGCTACGCGAGGGCGGCCGCTTCATTCTACGTTTCGACGACACCGATGTCGAGCGCTCGCGCGCCGCATACGCCGACGCGATCGAGGCCGATCTCGCCTGGCTCGGCGTCGTTCCCGATTTTCTATGCCGCCAGTCCGAGCACATGGCGCTCTACGACACGGCGGCGGCGACGTTGCGCGCGATGGGGCGCCTCTATCCCGCCTACGAGACCGCCGAGGAGCTGGATCGCCGGCGCAAGCGCCAGCAGGCGCTCGGCCGCCCGCCGATCTACGATCGCGCCGCGCTCGACTTGAGCGAAAAGGATCGCGCCGCGCTGGAGGCCGAGGGGCGGCGCCCGCACTGGCGCTTCCGGCTCGAGCCGACGCTGGTCCGATGGAACGACCTCGTGCGCGGACCGAGCCGCATCGACTGCGCCTCGCTCAGCGATCCCGTGCTCAAGCGCGAGGACGGGACCTATCTCTACACCTTGCCGTCCGTCGTCGACGACATCGATCTCGACGTGAGCCACGTCATTCGCGGCGAGGACCACGTCACCAACACGGCGGTGCAAATCCAGATCTTCGAGGCGCTGGCGGGCCGCGCGCCGACCTTCGGCCACCACAATCTGCTCACCGACGCGAGCGGCGAAGGGCTCTCCAAGCGTTCGGGCGCCTTGTCGCTTCATGCGTTGCGCGAGAGCGGCGTCGAGCCGCTGGCGGCGGCGGCCTTGGCGGTGCAGGTCGGCTCCGCCGAATCGGTGCATCCCGTCGCCTCGCTCGCCGAGCTGGCGGCGTCCCTCGATTTCTCGCATCTTTCGCGCGGGGCGGCGCGCTTCGACGAGGCCGAGCTTCGCGCCCTGTCGGCGCGCACACTGCATCTGCTTTCGTTCGCTTCCGTGCGCGAGCGGCTGGAAGCGCTGGGGATCGCCGGGCCCCTCGCCGAGCCGTTCTGGGCCGCGGTGCGCGGCAATCTGACGCGCTTCGAAGAGGCGCGGATCTGGTGGGCGGTGATCCACGAAGAGATCGCGCCGCTCGTCGAGGACCGGGCGTTTCTCGATCAGGCGGCGGCGTGCCTGCCGCCCGAGCCCTGGGACGGGGCGACCTGGGGCCAATGGACGGCGGCCCTGAAAGCGCTCACCGGCCGCAAGGGCCGCGATCTCTTTCACCCCTTGCGCCTCGCGCTCACGGGGCGCGAAGCCGGGCCGGAACTGGCGGCGCTGCTGCCGCTCATCGGACGGGTCAGAGCGTCGGATCGATTATCCGCACGCGTCGCTTGACGCCGTCGGGGCCGACGACCTCGACCGTCTGGCCCTGCCCCTCGCCGTAGCGGGCGCCCGTTTGCGCTTCGCCGCCGGCGATGCCCGACGCTTCGCGGCTGATGGTCGCCGCCTGCTGGCTCAGATTGGGGTCCACGCCGGCGTCGGCGCTCTGGGGATTGGGGGTCGCGGTCGCGGTCGCGGGCTTCGCCGCCTTCGCCTTGGGGTCGAGCCTCGGCCGCGACATTTCCGCCGATTTCTCCGGCGTGACGAAAATATCGCCCTTCGACTCGCGCCCGAGCTTGGCCTCGGCGCCCGCCAGCGCCTCGGCCCAGCTTTCGCCGCGCCGCCGGCACGAGCAGGTCGAATCGAGGCTCTGCCGATATTTCAGCGCGTTGGGGCCGTCCATGTAGCGCGCGCCGCTGATCGAGACCGCCTGCTCGATGCCGCCCGACGCCGGATAGGTGTAGAGGCTCACGTCGGCGTTGGGGCAGAGCGCGCGGCACATGTCTTCGAGGCCCTGAAGACGCCCGGCGCTCGCCGTGTACGAAACGGGGAAGAAGCTGCCGTCGCAGGTGCGCACGCAGACGGCCAGCGATCCCGCGCGCGCTTCCTCGGGATTGGCGTCGAGCGGCTTTTCCTGCGTCGCGTCCGGGTTGAGCGGGACGGTCTCGACGGCGCCCGGCCCCGTGCGAGCGCCGAACAAGGCGGCGAGAAGGTTGGGCGGCCCTGAATTGACGCACTGCGCGTTGTAGCGCGCCACCAGGTCGGCGCGCCCGCCCGCGCCGCTGGCGCGCGACTGCAATTCGTCGAGATTGGCGCGCATGCGCCCGATCTGGGCGTTGATCTGGCCGCATTGGGGCGGCGGCGGCGAGCCGAAGAACAGGAACTGCCTGTGGTCGCAGCCGATCGAGTGGGCGTAGGCGGACGTGCGGTCGATCTCGGCGCGCTGGCGGTCGGCGGCCGCCTGGTATTGCGCGCCCTGGTTGTCGCGCGCGGCGTCGGATATCGCCTGGCGCAGCCGCGCGCAGTCGGCGCTCTGCGCCGCGGCGAGATTCGCCGCGCCGAGCGCGCCGAACACGGCGGCGGCGCAAAGGACGGCGAGCCCAGCCTTACTGTCGATCATGCGCATCGTCATCGTTCCGGCCGAGGGCGCCCATTGCTCGCTCGACGGCGTCCGCGCCGCCGACATCGATCGCGACCGATCGAATGCGCGGAGCTATGACGATACAAGGAGGCGAGATCATGGCCTCCGCCGTCGAGTGAATTGTCGGGGCTCTTACGGCGTTTCGCCAGGCGACGCCAGAGGCGGACGGGCTCGCCGGTCGCGCTCCCTTGCCTCGCAAGAGCGGGCGTCAAGGGGAAAACCGGCGCGGGCGTTTCGAGCCCGGGTTGCTTTTCCATGCCAGTCTGCGTTAACTTTCTGTTAGGAGGGCGATGTTTGTTCTGGCCTCGCGCGGCAATGGCTGGGATTGTGCTCATCGGCGCCGTCAAGGCGGCCGCGCAGGTGTTGCCTGCGTTTCCCGAGCATCCGCCGGCGCAGCCGCGCTACAGCGCGGTCGGCCTCGCCTCCTGGTACGGGAGCGAGGTCGGCGGCCACAGGACCGCCGACGGCGAGGTCTTCAACACGCGCTCGATTTCGGCCGCCCACAGGACGCTGCCGCTGCCGTGCTATGCGCGCGTCACCAATCTCTCCAACGGCCGCTCGATCGTCGTGCGCGTCAACGACCGCGGACCATTCGTGCGCGGGCGCATCGTCGACGTGTCGGCGCGCGTCGCCAAGCTGCTCGACTTCAACCGCCGCGGCGTCGCCAAGGTCCGGCTCGACTATCTCGGCAAGGCGCCGCCGGCCGGCGCCGACGAGCCGACGCTGTTGGCGAGCCTGCAGACGGGCGGCGCGCCGGTCGCCGCGCCCGCGCCGCCGGCCGCGCGCGCGGCGCCTGCCGAGCGCCGGACCGTCGTCGCGCGCGTCGAGCGCCCGCGGGCGGCCGAGCCCCGATCCCCTTATGGCGGATTGGTCGGCTACTCCTTCTCGGCGCAGGCCGCGCATTCGCCGCCCGTCGTGAGCTTCGCCTTCGTCGAGCGCCCGCGCACGAGCGAACCGCGATCGCCCTATGGCGAACTGGTCGGCTTCACGGAACAGGCCTCTCTGCGCTGGGACTCGGCGCCGCCTCCATAACCGACCCCCCCTGCCCCTGGCGGGGCAAGGCGGCGCGCTGGCCTCGCCCGCGCCACTACGGCATAGTCCGCTCATGAGCGAATCCGCGACATCGGGCGCCAACGCCCCCGAGTTCACCGTCAGCGAATTGTCGGGCGCGCTCAAGCGCGCCATCGAGGATCGGTTCGGCTATGTCCGCGTGCGCGGCGAGATCTCCGGCTATCGCGGCCCGCATTCGTCGGGCCACGTCTATTTTTCGCTCAAAGACGCCAACGCCCGCCTCGACGCGGTGATCTGGAAGGGCGTCTTCGCCCGGCTGCGCGTCAAGCCCGAGGAAGGGCTCGAAGTCGTCGCCACCGGCAAGATCACCACCTTTCCCGGCAAGTCCGCCTATCAGATCATCGTCGAATCGCTGGAGCCGGCGGGCGTCGGCGCGCTGATGGCGCTGCTCGAGGCGCGGCGGCGCGCGCTTGCCGCGGAGGGCCTGTTCGACGCCGCGCGCAAGCAGTTGCTGCCCTACCTACCGCGCATCATCGGCGTCGTCACCTCGCCGACCGGGGCGGTGATCCGCGACATCCTGCATCGCCTTTCCGATCGCTTTCCCGTCCACGTGCTGGTGTGGCCGGTGCGGGTGCAGGGGGAGACTTCGGCGGCCGAGGTGGCGCAGGCGATCCGCGGCTTCAACGCCCTGGCGCCGGGGGGCGCCATTCCGCGGCCCGACCTGATCATCGTCGCGCGCGGCGGCGGCTCGCTCGAGGACCTCTGGAGTTTCAACGAGGAGGTCGTGGTGCGCGCCGCGGCGGAGAGCGAAATCCCGCTGATCGCCGCGGTCGGCCACGAGACCGACTGGACGCTGATCGACCACGCCGCCGACGTGCGCGCGCCGACGCCGACCGCCGCGGCGGAGCTGAGCGTGCCGGTGCGCTCCGAACTCATGGCGAACCTCGCCGATCTCGACGGGCGGTGCCGGCGCGCGATGTTGCGCTTTTCCGAGCGCCGGCGTTCTGAACTGCGCGCGCTCGTTCGCGCGCTGCCGTCGGGCGAAGCGATCCTCGCCCTGCCGCGCCAGCGGCTCGACGCGGCGCTGGCGGGTTTGCGCTCGCGTTCGCGCGCCGGGTTCGACGCGCGCGCGCTCGCCATCGCCCATCTGTCGCGCCGCCTCGCGCGCCAATCGCCGCGCGCGCGCCTCGCCAGCGTCGCTGAGCGCCAGCGCGGCCTCGCCCAGCGGCTGGCGCGCGCGGGCGCGGCGCTGACGGCGCGCCCGCGCGAAGCGCTGCAAAAGGCGGCGAGCGATTTTACGCGCGAGACGCGGCGCGAAAGGCGGCTTCGCGAGGAGCGCCTCGCGGCGGCGGCCCGGCGGCTCGGCGCGCTCACTCTCCTCGAGCGGCGTCGCGCGCAGGAGCGCACGCGCATGCTCGCTCAGTTCGAGGCCCGGCTGCGCCGCGCTCTCGCCGGGGCGCAGCAGCGGCGGCTGACGCGGCTGGCGGCGGTGACGCAAATCCTGAGCGCGGTCAGCTATCGCAGCGTGCTGGCGCGCGGCTTCGCCCTTGTGCGCGACGCCGCCGGCGCCCCGCTACGCCGCGCGGCGGCGATCGCGCCGCATCAGCCGCTGCGCATCGAATTCGCCGATGGCGAGATCGCCGCGAGCGCCGACGGGGGCGGCGGCGAGGCCCCGACGAAACGAGCGAAGGCGCGCGCGCGCAAGGACGAGCAGGGGTCGCTGTTCTAGGGGACCGCGTCAGCACAATTGAGTGGGCGGGCGTCCCTTCCCCCCTCGCGGGGTGTCATCGCGTCAGCGATGACGGATGAGGGGGGTCGCGCGGAGCGCGACGGCTCTGCGAAGTGAGCAAAGTTCGAGCGAGCCATCGCGCTTGCGCGCGATCCCCCTCATCCGGCCGGCTCCGCCGGCCACCTCCCGCGAGGGGGGAAGGGACGTCCGCCTCCGCGCGCAGAGCGACGCCCGCCAGCCAGCGCGCCAAAAACTCGCCGAGCCAGTTCGCGACGGCGCCGTCGTGCTGGAACCAGCCGTCGAGATGGCCGCGGCGCGGCTGTGCGCCGGGCCGGCTCAGGCGCTCGGCGCCACGCGTCGTCCAGCGGCACATCATGTGGTAGGTCACCTCGGGGTGGAACTGCAGCGCGATCGCTTCGCCGAAGGAAAAGGCCTGGTTGGGGAAATCCTCTGCCCCGCTCGCCAGCAGCTCGGCGCCGGGCGGCAGGTCGAAGCCGTCGAAATGCCATTGGTAGACGCAGCGCGGAAAGCGCGCCGCGCACAGCCGGTCGGCGGCCGGCGTCGGCTGGATCGGGAAATAGCCGACTTCGCCGCGACGGTCGGGATAGGAGAAGACGCGCGCGCCGAGCTGACGGGCGAGCATTTGCGCGCCCAGGCAAATGCCGATGAGCGGCTTTTGCTCGCGCAAGGGCAGCGCCAGCCAGTCGATTTCGCCCTTCAGCCAATCGCTTTCGTCGTTGGCGCTCATCGGCCCGCCGAACACCATGACGCCGTCGTGATCGGCGAGCGTTCGCGGCAAGGCCTCGCCGAGGCTGGGGCGGCGGATGTCGAGGCGGGCGCCGAGTTCGTCGAGGAGCAAGCCGACGCGCCCTGGCGTCGAATGGCCCTGATGCAGGATCATGAGAATTTTCTTGCGCCCGACGCGCTCGCTCATCGCTGTGGCTCCATGGCCGCGGGCGCGGTCCCTTGCGCCCGCGCTCGCGAATCGATCGCTGTTCTAGCAAGTCTTGCGCCATTTGGTTAAGGGGGAATATCAGGCGAACGCCGCGCGCCTGGCGACCCGTCGGCCCGAAGGGGGTCGGCCGCCGCCTGAGCCGCGCGGCCTCGGCGGCGAAAGACACGCTCGCGCAAGCTAGCGCGGCCATCCTCGGCGCCCGCGGGTCGGGTCGCGCCGCTTGCCGAGCCGGCCGGGGGCGTAGTCGTCCGCCGCGGCGCAAGGCGAGGGTCGATCCCGGCTCCCGCCGCTTTCGTTCGCTTCAACCGGCCAGTTCGTTTGACAGGAAGCTGAGATGATCTTCGCAGTCCCGATTGTCGGCAAGATTCTCGCCGGCGCCGCCGCATCCGAGGCCGACGCCGTATCCGCGGCGCAAACGACCGACCCCCGCAAGACCAGCGGCGCGGCCGGCTCCGTCGACTTCACGCAAACCGTCGACAATCTCGATTCTGCGGCCGGCGCAAAAGCGGCGCAGCACGGCGCGCACGCGGCCAAGGGTTAGCACCAACATTCAGCGAGCGCGGCTCGAGGAACAAGCCTCAGCGAGCCCAACGCCGTCATGGCCGGGCTTGTCCCGGCCACCCACGCCGTCGAGCCGCCGCTTCGCGACATGAAAAGCCGCGCATTCTCAGCATCTTCGTTAGGGGTGGCGGCAGCTTCACCGCGTGGATGGCCCGGGGAATTCGGGGAATTTGGGGGAATTTGGGGACAGGATACGCATTGCATAATATCGCGCGCCGCTTATGCTGGCCGCATGGCGCGTCTCTCCCGCATCACCGTTCCCGGCCTGCCTCATCACGTGACGCAGCGGGGCAATCGTCGACAGGCGCTGTTCGCCGAGCCGGACGATTATGCGCTCTATCGCGATCTTCTCGCCGAGCGCTGCCGCGCCAACGGCGTCGCCTGCTGGGCCTATTGCCTGATGCCCAACCACGTCCATCTCGTGCTGACCCCGCTCGACGCCGGTGCGTTGTCGCGGGCGGTGGGGGAGGCGCATCGGCGCTTCACCGCGTTCGTCAACGCCCGCGCCCGCACGACCGGCCATCTGTTCCAGGGGCGGTTCGCCTCGTTCGCGATGGACGACGCCCATTTCCTCAACGCGCTGCGCTATCTCGCGTTCAATCCCGTTCGCGCCGGGCTCGCCGCATCACCCGAAGCGTGGCCGCGGTCGAGCGTGCGCGCCCATCTTGAAGGTCGCGACGATGCGCTGGTTCAGGTCGGCCCGGCGCTGGAGCGCGTCCCGCGGTTCGCCGATCTCCTGGAGATGTCGCCGGGCGAACAGGCGGCCCTCGACGGTTTCGAGACGCGCAGCCCGAACGGGCGCCCGCTCGGCGCGGCGGACTTCATCGCGATGGTTGAGAAGAGGCTGGGCCGAAAAGCCCGGCCGGGCCGACGGGGGCGCAAGCCGAACAGCGAACGGGTGGGCTGAATTGGGGACTCCGTATCATGTCCCCGTAATGTGTCCCTGAATGTGTCCCTGTCCCCGTAATGGCCGTAATGGTATCATGTCCCCGTAATGCCAAGCCGAACAGCGGACGGGTGGGCTGAATTGGAATTGGGGACTCCGTATCCTGTCCCCGTAATGGCCCGTAATGACAATCCTGTCCCCGTAATGTCTGTCCCCGTAATGTGTCCCTGTCCCCGTAATGTGTCCCGTAATGCCCGTAATGCCCGAATGCGTAATGCCCGTAATGCCCAAAAATCACTCCGGCCTTGGTCGAGGACGCCTTCGGCGCCGCCCGCGCGTTGGGCGGCGCCGAAGGCAAGCGCCTTACCTACACCACCACGTCCCATTGGGACCAGGAGTGGCTGCATGGCCCGTGTGGGCCAGGCACCAGCCTTGATTTTGACCGCCCCAGGCGCAATGGCCCCAAGGATCGCGATGACGGTTCGGACCGCAGTCGCCTAACGCGAACGCAGGCGTAGCCGATGATAGGGCGGTGGAAAGAATCACCACTCCAAGTAGCGCGGCCGAAAGCTTCTTCATGAAAAACCTCCCGTTGACACGTGATTGTCGAGCCGAACCTCAGCAAGCGATGTTCGGCATGTTTTTCGTCCCGCTGAACAGGGTTGCTCAGCGGGTCGATCTTACGGTCTGACATGCTGAACCGGGCATGAACCCCGCCTCCGTCGGTTTACCGGGGACAGGATACGAATTCCCCAATTCGGCCTGCCCGGCCGCGGCGTTGCTTTCGCCCTCGCCGGCCCGACTTTTCCATGACCGGGGCCATGCCGCCGCCGGCCGCGAGGTGGACAGAAAAACGCACTCACCTCCTTGAAACCGCTTCTTCGTGGATCGGAGCTGCCGCCCGCGCCGCACAATGCGCGTTCTCGCGCCCGAGCCGCCCCCGCCGGGAAGCCCGCGCTCATCCCCCCTTCTTCACCCCCCTCCCCGCGACATAAGTCTCAGCGACCGCCCTGTCGTCGCCCATCGTCATCAGCACGAACAGCTCCTCGCTGAGATCGCCCTCGTGCGACTCCATGCGGTGCGCCATCGCCGGCGTCGCGCGCGAGTCGAGGACGACGAGGTCCGCCTCGCGGCCCGGCTCGATCGAGCCGATGCGGTGTTGCAGGCCGAGGGCGCGGGCATTGCCGAGGGTCATCTGGTAGAAGGCCTGCAGCGAGGGCCAGGACTGGCCGTTCATCTGCAGCACCTTGTAGCCCTCCGCGGCGGTCTGCAGCATGGAGTAGCTGGTGCCGCCGCCGACGTCGGTGGCGAGCGCGACGCGCACGCCCGCCTCGTCGAGCCGCTTCTTGTCGAACAGGCCGGAGCCGAGGAACAGGTTCGAGGTCGGGCAGAAGACCGCGATCGAATTGCTGCGCGCCAGCGCGACGACCTCGGATTCCTCGAGATGGATGCAATGGCCGAACAGCGAGCGCGGGCCGAGCAGGCCATAGCGCGCGTAGACGTCGAGATAGGTCTTGGCCCAGGGAAACTGCCGCTTGACGAAGGCGATCTCGGCGAAGTTCTCGCTCAGGTGCGTCTGCACGTAGGCGTCGCGATGTTCGCGCGCCAGCGCGCCGGCGGCCTCCAGTTGCGCTTCGCTCGAGGTGACGGCGAAGCGCGGCGTGATGGCGTATTCGAGCCGCCCGCGCCCGCGCCAGCGCGCGATCAGCGCCTTGCTCTCGTCGTAGCCGCGCTGCGGCGTATCGGCGAGCGCTATGGGCGCGTTGCAGTCCATCATCACCTTGCCGGCGATCATGCGCGCGCCGCGCCGTTCGCTCTCGGCGAAGAACGCGTCGACCGAGTGGGGGTGGACGGTGCAATAGACGCACGCCGTCGTCGTGCCCTGGCGGAACAACTCGTCGAGGAAGAAGCGGGCCACCGCCTCGCAGTGGCTGACATCGGCGAATTTCTGCTCCTCGACGAAGGTGTATTTCTGCAGCCAATCGAGAAGCTGCGCGCCGTAGGAGCCGATGACGCGGGTCTGGGGGTAATGGATGTGCGCGTCGATGAAGCCGGGCATGACGAGCTTGCCCGACCAGTCGTCGATCGCGGCGTCCGGCGGAGCGCCCGTCAGGATGGCGCGCGCCTCCCCCGCCGCGACGATCTCGCCGTTCTCGATCCTGACAGCGCCGTCCTCGATCAGCCGGTGCGCGCTCGCCCCGGTGAGCCGCGGGTCGTCGCGAAAGCTCAAGATGCGGCCGCGAACGATGCGCACGAGCCCGTTCACGGCAGAATGTCCTCGAGCCGCAGTTCCGCGATCCGATCGATCTCGGCGAGCGCCGCGGCGAATTCGGCCTGCGCGTCGTGTTCGAGGCGGCGCTCGAAAGCGGCGAGAATTTCCGCCTTCGTTTTCCCCTTCGCCGCCATGATGAAGGGGAAGCCGAAGCGCGCGCGATAGGCGTCGTTGAGCGCCGCGAAACGCGCCAGCTCCTCGGCGCTCAGCCGGTCGAGCCCGGCGCTGGCCTGCTCGCGCGTCGACTCGGGCGTGAGCGTCTCGGCGAGCGCGAGCCTGCCGGCGAGATCGGGATGGGCGGCGATCAGGGCGCGCTTGGCGGCTTCGCTTCCCCCGTTCATCGCCCGCGCCATCGCCCGCGCCAGGCCTTGCGCGCTGTCTTCGGCCGCGCTTAAGCCCGCGTCCCAGGCGACTTCCGCGACCCAGCGCGAATGCTCGTAGACGCCGCCGAAGCGCTCGGCGAACAGCGCGCGCGACATCTTTGACGGCTTCCAGCCGCCCGCCGGCGGATGGTTCGCGATCCAGTGGCGCGCGATGTCGAGCCTGGTGGCGATCCAAACCCTGTCGAAGCCCGCGACGTAATCGAGGAAGCGCGCCAGCGCGGCGGCGCGCCCCGGTCGCCCGACGAGCCGGCAGTGCAGGCCGATCGACAGCATTTTTGGCGCGACGGCCCCCTCGGCGTAGAGCGTGTCGAAAGAATCCTTGAGATAGGAGAAGAACTGGTCGCCGGAATTGAACCCTTGCGCGGTGGCGAAGCGCATGTCGTTGGCGTCGAGCGTGTAGGGAACGATGAGCTGCGGCCCCTTCGGCCCCTCGATCCAATAGGGCAGATCGTCGGCGTAGGAGTCGGCGCAATAGAGGAAGCCGCCTTCCTCGGCGCCGAGCCGAATCGTGTTGATCGACGAGCGGCCCTGGTAGAAGCCGAGCGGCCGCGCGCCAGCGACCATCGTGTGGATTTTTATCGCCTCGGCGATGTCGCGCGCTTCCCGCTCGGCCGGCGCGTCGCGATAGTCGATCCACTTGTAGCCGTGCGTGGCGATTTCCCAGCCCGCCTCGTTCATCGCCGCGACGGCTTTCGGATTGCGCGCCATGGCGGTGGCGACGGCGTAGACCGTCACCGGCGCGGCGCGCTCGGTGAACAGGCGATAGAGGCGCCAGAAGCCGGCGCGCGAGCCGTATTCGTAGATCGACTCCATGTTCATGTGGCGCTGGCCGGGCCACGGCGCCGCGCCGACGATTTCCGACAGGAACGCCTCCGAGGCCGCGTCGCCGTGCAAAATGTTGTTCTCGCCGCCTTCCTCGTAATTGATGACGAATTGCAGCGCGACGCGCGCCCCGCCCGGCCAATCGGCAAAGGGGGGCGTGCGGCCGTAGCCGACCATGTCGCGCGGATAGGTCTCGCTCATGCGGCGCCCTCTTCGTCCTTCCTCGCCCGGCCGCCGAGACCCGCGGGCGATCGGTCGGCGGCAATCGCATACGACATGCCGCGAGTTTGCTCCAGAGCGCCTTTTGCGTCAAAAGCTCGACGGTCTTTCGCAAAACTTCGGCGTTCCAAAACTTCGGCGTTCCCGACATGAGCGATATGGAATTGACGTTTGAGGCGCCGCTGGCGCGCATCCGTCTGAACTCTCCGGCGCGCCGCAACGCGGTCTCGCGCGCGATGTGGCGGGCCTTGCCTGGAATTTGCGCCGCGATCGAAGCGCGCGCCGATGCGCTGGTCGTCGTCGTCGAGGGCGCCGGCGGCCATTTCTGCGCCGGCGCCGACATCTCGGAATTCGACGAGGTCTATCGCGACTTGGCTGCGACGCGCGATTACGTCGACGCGATCCAGGACGGCCTCGGCGCGCTCGCCGCGCTCGACCGGCCGACGATCGCGATTCTGCGCGGCGTCGCCGTCGGCGGCGGGCTGGCGCTGGCGATCTCCTGCGATCTCCGCTTCTGCGCCGACGACGCCCATCTGGCGATCACCCCCGCCAAGCTCGGCCTCGTCTACGGCCATCTCGAAACGCGCCGCCTCGTCGAGCTCGTCGGCCCGGCGCGCGCCAAGGATCTCCTGTTCAGCGGCCGGCGCGTCGAGCCGGCCGAGGCGCTGGCGATCGGCCTCGTCGACCGGCTGGCGCCGCCCGAGGCGCTGGAGGGAAGCGTCGGCGCCTACGCCGCGAATCTCGCTCGCCTGAGCCAGCGGTCGATCCGCGGCGCCAAACGCGCGGTCGACGCGATTCAGCGCGGCATGAGCGAGGAGAGCGTCAATTTTCGCGCCGCCGTCGAGGACGCCGCGCTGGGCGAGGATTTCGCCGAGGGGCGCGCCGCCTTCGCCGCCAAGCGCGCGCCGACCTTCGCCTTTCGTGGGCCGACCTCGGCGGTGGACTAAAGGCACGAGAAGCGTCAGTCGTCGTGCGAGAGGGCGATCGCCGAGGTCGGCGCTCGGTCGATCGACTCGCCGTCCTCGGCCGGCAGGATCGGCGGCGGCGCCGGGCGGTTGTCGAAGGCTTGCAGCGGCGCCGGCAGCGCGGCGGAGGGGCCGCTGAGGACGAGCGGGCCGGAACTCGGGCGCGACGCCGCGCCGGCGACGTCCATCGGCTCGTCGATTTCGGGCGCCGGCGGCAGGCCGTCGGGGCGGGCGGGCGCCGGCATGAGGCCGGGCGGGGGTTGCGGCCGGCAATAGCGGCGCAGACCGGTGTTGGTCGTCCCGTGCATCGCCAGGTCGAGATGAAAATGGTTGTAGTGGAACATGTCGGCGCCCGGCCCGAGCACCGTGGTGAAGCGCCCGCAGGCGCCGGCGTGAACCTCGTGCAGGAACGCCGACTCCTGACTGTCGGCCTTCTTCCAATCGCGCACGATGCTGATCTCGCGCCCGTCGGCGAGCTTGAAGCCGGCGAGGTCGACGGCGTTGCCGAACGCATGCTCGGAGAGTTGCGCGCCGGCGATATTGTCGACCGAGCGGCAGCTATAGGCGCCGAACGCCTCGAGCCCGACGACGTTTTGCCCGAAGCGCGCCTGGGCGGACGGTTGCACGACGTCGGCCAGCCAAGCCTCCAGCGCCGGGATCATCGAGCAGTCGATCGTCAGCGTCTTGTCGATGCTCACCGTCCCGTCGGCGAGCGCGGAAACCCGGAAGGGGTGCGTCAGGCCGCAGATGCCGGGGCCGTCGATTTCGGGGCGCGGCTCCACATAGGCGGAAGGTCTGACCAGTCCGCGCGACAGGCAGAGGTTTTCCGCCTGCGTGCGCCAGGCCGGCCGCTCCGCGCGCTCCAGCCACCCGCAGCCCGAAAGGGCTGCGAGGGCGAGGACGCCGAACGCTCTTGGCCATACGCTACGCGCCATCGCCTCAAAATGCGCGCATTGCCTAAAGAAAGACTAAACCGACGGGGCGGCCACGCTGACGCCGCACTTTGCGGGCAAGGGACGCGCCGTTCGCGCGGGCGCAAGGCGATTCGGGGAAACTGGGCGTTGCGGGATAGGCTTCTGCTGTCAAATAGCAAGACCGCCGACCAGGGTGGGCGCGCGCCCCTTCCCCCCTCGCGGGGGAAGGTGTCGCGCGAAGCGCGACGTATGTGGGGGGTCGCGCTATGCGCGACGCCGTGGGCCGGCTCCGCTGACCGCGCCATCAAACCTATCCCGGG
>JBEKLU010000058.1:0-32012 GCA_050010035.1 Roseiarcus sp. | reverse complement strand
TGCTCCACGCTTCCTTCAGACGGTCCCTCGCGGTTCCGCCCTTGCGCTTCGCTCGTGCTTCACCTCCATCAGGTTGCACAGGGGACTTTCACCCCCAGGACGCCGGACATGCCCGGCACACAGGGCGCGCTTTCAGCGCGCCGCCGCAGGCGGGCTTCGCCCCTTGACCGCCTCTCGGCTTCGGAAAAAGACGCTTCCATGAGGTCGACGGCGCTCCCTGCCGAACGCGCGCCGCCGGGCCAGCGGTGGGCGCGGCGGCGGGGGCGATGAAGAGGGAGGGATGGACCTTTTCTCCCCGCAGGTCGGGTCGGCCTTCACCGGGGCAGACGTCCCACATCACGCCGCCCCCCGCGCAATGAGCGGATATCCCAGGCGGAATCGCGTCAGCCTTGCTCCCGCCGCCCCAATTTGCGACAACCTCGCCCTCGCGCTCCTCACCCAAAGGCCAGCCCCATGCCCGCACTGCGCTCCCGCACCTCCACCCACGGCCGCAACATGGCTGGCGCGCGAGGACTGTGGCGGGCGACCGGCATGAAGGACGGCGACTTCGGCAAGCCGATCGTCGCGGTGGTCAACTCCTTCACCCAATTCGTGCCCGGCCACGTCCACCTGAAGGACCTCGGCCAGTTGGTGGCGCGCGAGATCGAGGCGGCGGGCGGCGTCGCCAAGGAATTCGGCACCATCGCCATCGACGACGGCATCGCGATGGGCCACGACGGCATGCTCTATTCGCTCCCCTCGCGCGAGATCATCGCCGACAGCGTCGAATACATGGCCAACGCCCATTGCGCCGACGCGCTGGTGTGCATCTCCAACTGCGACAAGATCACGCCGGGCATGCTGATGGCGGCGCTGCGCCTCAACATTCCCGCCGTGTTCGTCTCGGGCGGGCCGATGGAGGCGGGCAAGGTCACGGCGAAGGGCAAGATCAGACGAGTGGACCTCATCGACGCGATGGTCGCCGCCGCCGACAGCGCGGTGAGCGACGAAGAGGTCGCGGTCATGGAGCGCTCGGCCTGCCCGACCTGCGGCTCGTGCTCGGGCATGTTCACCGCCAACTCGATGAACTGCCTGATGGAAGCGCTCGGCCTGGCGCTGCCCGGCAACGGCACGCTCGTGGCCACCCACGCCGACCGCCGGCGCCTGTTCGTCGAGGCCGGCCATCTCGTCGTCGATCTGGCGCGCCGCTGGTACGACGAGGGCGACGCCAGCGCGCTGCCGCGCTCCATCGCCGGCTTCAAGGCGTTCGAGAACGCGATGACGCTCGACATCGCGATGGGCGGCTCGACCAACACCGTGCTGCACCTGCTCGCCGCCGCTTACGAGGCGGAAGTCGACTTCACCATGGCCGACATCGACCGGCTGTCGCGCCGCGTGCCGGTGTTGTGCAAGGTGGCGCCGTCGATCCCCGACGTGCACCTCGAGGACATCCACCGCGCCGGCGGGATCATGGCGATCCTCGGCGAGCTCGACCGCGCCGGGCTCCTCAACCGCGACGTGACGATGGTCCACGCTTCCTCGCTCGAGCACGCGCTGTCGCGGAGCGACATCAAGCGCGCCGCGAGCCCGGCGACGCGCGAATTCTTCGCCGCCGCGCCGGGCGGCGTGCCGACGCAGGAGGCGTTCAGCCAGGCCGCGCGCTACGGGACGCTCGACGAGGACCGCGCCCGCGGCGCTGTGCGCGACGCCGAGCACGCCTTTTCCAAGGACGGCGGCCTCGCGGTGCTCAAGGGCAACATCGCCCAGGACGGCGCCATCGTGAAGACGGCGGGCGTCGACGCGGGCAACCTCACGTTCGAGGGACCGGCGAAGATCTTCGAGAGCCAGGACGACGCGGTGCAGGGCATTCTTTCCGGCGCGGTCGTCGCCGGCGACGTCGTCGTCATCCGTTACGAGGGGCCGCGCGGCGGGCCGGGCATGCAGGAAATGCTCTATCCCACCAGCTATCTCAAGTCGAAGGGCCTCGGCAAAGCCTGCGCGCTGATCACCGACGGCCGCTTCTCCGGCGGCACCGCGGGGCTCTCGATCGGCCACGTCTCGCCCGAAGCCGCCGAGGGCGGCGCGATCGCCCTGATCGAGGCGGGCGATCCGATCGCCATCGATATCCCCGGCCGCTCGATCCGGCTGCTGGTTTCCGAGGAAACGCTGGCGCGGCGCCGCGCCGCCGTCGAGGCCAAGGGCAAGGACGCCTGGAAGCCCGCCAAGCCCCGCAAGCGCGCCGTCTCGAAGGCGCTGCGCGCCTACGCCGCCTTCGCCACCAGCGCGGCGCGGGGGGCGGTCAGGGAGGTTCCGTGAGCGGCCGGTAGCGGGCCGCCGCTCAATCTCACGGCCGCGTCGCGACGTCGGTCGCGCGCAGCCGTTCGTCGAGCGTCAGCAGCGGCTCGTTCGTCGTCTTGGCGTATGCGTAGTGGAAGCAATCGAAGTTGCTGAGCGCGCGCTTGCCGACGCCGTGCTTCTCCGCCACGGCGACTGCGTGGGCGAGAACTTCGCGCGGCGACGGCGGTTCCCGCAGCGCGATGTCGCGCGCCTCGAGCCACTCGACGACAAAGTCCTCGGCGTCCCGAAAGCTGCAGTTGAGCTGGCCGGGTCGCGCGAGCACGATGATGGCCTCCCAGGCGGCGAGCGCCGAAGTCCAAGGCGACTTCGATTGCGTCAACGCGGCCGCATATTCCGCCGCCGTCGGTTCGCCGGCGATCAGCGATACGATCGCGCAGGCGTCGACGAACATGTCAACGGCCTTCGCTCAGATCGTGGTCGAGTTCGTGATAGGCTTCCGGCGGCACAGGCTGGCGGTTCGCCGGAAAGGACAGCCCGCGGCGCGCGAGCAGTCTGCGCGCGGTCTCGGTCGGGCTCTCTCGGTGCGTGCGCGCGGCGATGGCTTCTTTCAACGCGACGATCACCGCCTCGGTAATCGTCGTGTCGTCGAGCTTGGCCAGGCGCTTGGCGAGCGCGTCGGCCTCCGGGTTGCGAATGCTGAGCGTCATGTACGGCTCCACGCGTATGGCAAACATTACGGGATTTTGCAGCTCACGGCAATCGGGGAGGGCCGCGTCGTTGGCGCCGGCCGTTCCGCGCCGAAGCGACTTGCGCTATCGTGGGCGCCACAACGGAGGGCCCCATGCAACATCGCCGCCTCGGCCGCACCGATCTCTCCATCGCGCCGATCGTGTTCGGCGGCAACGTGTTCGGCTGGACGGTGGACAAGAGGACCTCGTTCGACCTGCTCGACCGCTTCGCCGCGGCGGGGCTGAACGCCATCGACACCGCCGACTCCTATTCGACCTGGGCGCCGGGCCACAAGGGCGGCGAGTCGGAGACGATCATCGGCCAATGGATGAAGGCGCGCGGCAATCGCCGCGCGATGACCGTCATAACCAAGGTCGGCTCGGCGATGGGGCCGGGAAAGAAGGGACTGTCCGCGCGTTACATCGAGGAGGCGGTCGAAGCTTCGTTGAAGCGGCTGCAAGTCGAGACCATCGACCTCTATCTCTCGCATTGGCCGGACGCAGCGACGCCCTACGAGGAGACGCTCGGCGCCTACCAGCGGCTGATCGCCAAGGGCAAGATCCGCTGGTGCGGCGCCTCGAACTTGAACGCGACGCAGCTCGCCGGCGCGCTCGAAGCGTCCCGCGCCAAGGGCCTGCCGCGCTACGAAGCGTTGCAGCCCGAATACAATCTCTACGATCGCGCCTCCTTCGAGGGGCCGCTGCGCGATCTGTGCGTCGCCCAGCAGATCGGCGTCGTCACCTATTACAGCCTCGCCAAGGGCTTCCTTTCCGGCAAGTATCGCGGCGAAGCCGATCTTTCCAAGAGCCCGCGCGGCGGCGGCGTGAAGCGATATTTCGACGCGCGCGGATGGCGCATTCTCGCCGCGCTCGGCGAGGTCGCGGCGCGCCGCTCGACGACGCCGGCCGCGGTCGCGCTCGCCTGGATCGTGGCGCAGCCGGGCGTCAGCGCGCCGATCGCCAGCGCGACCGCGCCCGCCCAGTTGGAAAGCCTGATCGCCGCGGCGTCGCTGACGCTGAGCGCCGAGGACGTCGCGGCGCTCGATTCCGCCAGCGCGCCATAGGGACGAAGAAAGGGGGCGCCGGCCCCGCGCGCGTGCGCCGCGCGCCGTGTTTGACCTGGATCATTTTCGCCCTCTCAGGGTCGGGCTAGAGGCCCTGGTTGGCATTGTGAGCAGGTCCATGCCGTTGCTCGATCTCGAGGCGTTGCGTCAAGCGCCGCTGGTGCGCGAGCCCTTCAACTTCACCGTGGTCGAGGACGCGATCCGGCCCGTCGACGCGGCGGCGATCCGCGACGATTTTCCCGACATCGGGGATTCCGGGCTGCTGCCCGTCGAGGCGACGCGCTACGGGCCGAAATTCCGTCGCCTGATCGACGAGTTGAAAAGCGAGCAGGCGGCGCGCGCCTTCTCCGAGAAGTTCGGCGTCAATCTCGTCGGCCGCCCGCAGATGATCACCGTGCGCGGGCGCTGCGCGTTGAGGGACGGGCGCATCCACACCGACACCCCGACCAAGCTGATCACGGTCCTCATATATTTCAACGATCGCTGGGAAGCCCGAGGCGGGCGGCTGCGGCTCTTGCGCTTGCCGACCGATCTCAGCGACATGATCGGCGAAGTGGCGCCCGACTCGGGGACGATGATCGCGTTTCGCCGTTCCGACAAGTCCTACCACGGGCACGAGCCTTACGAGGGGGTGCGCCGCTACGTGATGATCAATTGGATGACCAGCGACTTCGCGGCGCGGCGCGAGTTGTTCCGGCATCGGCTATCGGCGCGCGCCAAGCGGGCGCTTTGGCTTTTCAAGCCGCGCCGCGCCGCCAGACAGGAGGGCGCCCGTGATTGACGCCGCCTCCGTCGTCTCGAGCCTGATCGGCTGTTTTGACGCCGGCCGTTTCGGCGCCGAGCCCTATCGTCACTGGCTGCTCGAGAACATCCTGCCCGCCGACGCCTGCGCCGGCGTCGACGCCTGGCGCGGCTTCCGTCGCCGCCCAGTCGACGGCGTGCGGCGCTCGCTGATCATCAACGACGTCAAACCGGAGTGGCGCAGCCGTCACGAACTCGCTTTTCCCGATCGCTTCGCCGGCGCCTGACGCCGCGGCGCGAAGAGCTCCCACGCGGCGCGCGTATCGTAATCAGCGCCGCACTCAGAGCGTGAGGACGATGCGTTCGATCGTCTTCACGCTCTTTTTTTGTTGTTCGAGCGCGGTCCCCGTGCGGAAACGGGCGTCCGCTCGCGCCGGTCGGCGCTTGACCCTGGCGCGCCGATTGGCCAGTGTTTGTTTCACATGTGAACGAACCCGCGAGGCGGGTCGAGAGCGCGCGATGCCGTTCCAGCCGCAAGATGCCAACTTCCAGGAGCGCGTGCGCGCCAGTTTCGCCCGACAACGCGTCATGAGCACGCTCGGCGTCGAAATCGCGCGGCTGGGGCCCGGCGAAATCGAGCTCGCCATGCCCTAGACGCCGCCTATTCCCAGCAGCACGGCTTCGTGCACGCCGGCGTCGTCGCCACGGCGCTCGACAGCGCCTGCGGCTACGCCGCCTACTCGCTGATGCCGGCGAGCGCCGACGTCCTGACCGTCGAGTTCAAGGCCAATTTTCTCGCTCCGGCGAAAGGCCGGCGCTTCGCCTTTCGCGCCCGCGTGGTGAAGCCCGGGCGGACGATCACGGTGTGCGACGCCGAGGCGGTGGCGTTCGGCGACGGCGGCGATGAGCGGCTGATCGCCACGATGACGGCGACGCTGATGGCGCTGTTCGAGCGCAAGGACGTCGCGCCGTAGGGCGCGGGCCCAGTCCATTTTCGCCAGGGCCCGGAGGCGTCGCTCCGCGCAACGACGCCTCGAACCAGCCGGAGACCGCCCTATTGCGGCGTGAAGATGAACTCCTTCGCGCCGGCGCGCTTCAAATCGTCCTCGCTCCCCGCCAGCGTGATCGACTTGCCGTCGATCCACAGCGGGACGAAGTCGCGGTAATGGGGCGAGAAGATTTGGCCGGATTCGCCGGTGGTGATCATGAAACGCGACTTGTCGGGATCGGCGAGGTCGTAGATGCCGCGAAAGCCGGCGCCGTGCGTGCGCGCGAACGGCTGGTCCGCGGGAGTGGTGAAGCCGCCGCCGCGATCCAGCGTGTAGAAGCCGCCACTCGAGGGCACGCTGAGGTCGCTCACCCGATCGAGCAACGGGATCTTGCTGTAGACCGTGTGCTGCAACAGCGCGACATGCTCATGCCCCCATCGCCATTGGCTCATGTCAGCGCCGTCGCGCTTGACGAGGAGCGCGAGCCCTTCGTCGAGCGCCCGTCCCAGCGTCGTGCGGCAATCGGGATCGGGCTTGCCCGGCGCGTCGCACCAGGAGGGGTGATCGCGCATGAGCGAGATCAGCGTGGTCACGGCGAACGGGCCCTTCTCGCTCATCGACAGGCCGGTCTTTTCGATGAGCATGATCCGATGCAGCGCGCTCATGAAGGCGGTATAGATCAGCGGCTCCGGGCGATCCTTGTCCATCACGAAGTCCCAGGCGGCCAGCAGCGCCAGCGCCTGGCGCGCGCGCTCGTCGCTCGGCGTCACGCGTGAGAGGAACGGCAGCAGGTCCTTGGCGGCGAGCGACAGGTGATCGGCCTGCATCGCGGCGGAGACGTCGAGGCTGAACTTGTCGGGCTTATCGAGGAACTGCTGGATGCGCCGGGCGCGGAACGCCTCCTCCCAGTCCTGGCCGAGCGTCGGCTGATGGTCGGGGGGAACGAGCGCGTTGTTGGCGTTGAAGACGAAGCCGGCGCCCGGATTGTGCAGTTGCGGCCATTGTTCGAACGGGATCGTCCCGATCCAGTCGGTCGCGCCCGACGCGCCGTCGGTGGGGGCGAGCCCGTCGCCCGACTTGCGCAGCGGCACGAGGCCGGCGCTGATGAAGCCGATGTCGCCGGCGACGTCGGCGTAGACGAGATTCTGCGTCGGCGTCTGATAGAGGCGCAGCGCCGCGAGGAACTCGTCCCAGTTGCGCGCCGTGTTGATGCGCAGCAGGCCCTCGGCGGTGGTGTCCTGGCCGCTGAGGCCGGTATAGGCGAGCGCCATTGCCTTGCCGGGGCCGGCGAGCGCCGCGAGATCGGCGTCGACGTCGGAGATGACGGGCCCGTGCCGCGTCGCCCTGATGTGCAGGACGACGTCGGCCGCGCCTTTGACGTGGATCGTTTCGTCGCGCGCCTCGAACGGCTTGGGCCCGTCGGGGGTGAGATACTGCGCCGGGTTGGCGGGGTCGATCGTCTCGACGAACAGGCCCTGGACGTCGGAGTAGGCGTTGGTGATGCCCCAGGCGATAGAATCGTTCTCGCCGAGCAGCACGGCCGGAAGTCCGGGGACGGTCCCGCCCTTCACCGAGCCCTCCGGCGTGACGATGCGCGCGAGGTACCAGAGGATCGGCGCGCCGATTTCGAGGTGGGGATCGTTGGCGAGGATGGGCTTGCCGGTCGCGGTGCGCGCGCCTGAGACGACCCATTCGTTCGAGGCGCCGTGCCGCTCCGGCAGCAACATGCCGAACTGGTCGGCCGGGCCGCCGAGCTCGGCGTGGCTCGGGCCGGCGACCGGCGAGGTGGTGATCGGCCAGTCGGCTTTCGGCATGGGGAAGAGCCAAGCCGCCTGATCCGGCGGCAGCTTCTGCGCCAGATGCGCGCGCAACGATTCGAGCGCGTAGTTGACGCTCAGATCGAGCGACATCAGCTTGCCCCACACCAGCGTGTCGGCCGGCGTCCAAGGCTCCGGCGTATCGCCGAGGATCAAGAACTCCGGCGGCAGCGCGTTCTTGTGCGTATCGAGGAAGGCGTTGACGCCGTCGGCGTAGGCTTGCATGCGCGCCTGGGCCCAGGGCGACAGCGCCGCGAAACTGCTCTGGGCGAGGCGGTAGAAGCCGAGCGTGCGGATGAGGCGATCGACGCCGAGGAGGTCGGGGCCGGCGATTTCGGCGATGCGGCCCTGGCCGACGCGGCGCTGGACTTCCATCTGATAGAGGCGCTCGCTGGCGTGGACGTAGCCGAGGGCGCGGGCCGCGTCGTCGAGCGAGGCGGCGAAGATGTGGGGGACGCCGTAGGCGTCGCGCCAGACGCGCGTCTCCGCCTTGAGGCCGGGCAGGGGGGCGGCGCCGGAATAGGCGGGCATGGCGCGATAGAAGAGATAGAACCCGGCCGCGGCGCCGACCACGACCAGCGCCACAACGAGTTTGACGAACGCCTTCAACAGACGGAGCTTCATCGACGCTTTCCCCTCGCGCGCGACTCGCCGCGGCCCGGCGCGGCGGCGCAAGTCAAGCGGGTTTGCCCGCGTTTGTCCAGTAACGGGGCCGTATTTCCGGGCGCTTTGTAGGCGCGGCCACTGGCCGCGCTCTTTCGGCCGCCTCGAAGTCGGCGGCGCCGCGCCCGGCTCGCCTACAGCTTGAGCTCCACCTTCACCGGCGCGTGGTCGGACGGGCGCTCCCAGCCGCGCGCCTCGCGCAGCACCTGCATCGATTTGACGGCGTCGGCGAGCGACGGGCTGACCCAGACGTGGTCGAGGCGGCGGCCCTTGTCGGCCTTGGACCAGTCGGGCGCGCGGTAGCTCCACCACGTGTAGAGCTTCTCCTCGTCGGGCACGAACTTGCGCAACGCGTCGATCCAGGGGCCGGCGGCCTGGGCGCGGCCGAGCTTCTCCACTTCGACGGGCGTATGGCTGACCACCTGGAGGAGCGCCTTGTGGCTCCAGACGTCGTGCTCCAGAGGCGCGATGTTGAGGTCGCCGACGACGATCGCGCGGCCGGCCGCCTTCTTTTCGTCCCTGAACCATGCCGTCATTTCGTCGACGAAGGCGAGCTTGTGGGCGAATTTGTCGTTGACGGCGGGATCGGGTTCGTCGCCGCCCGCCGGCACGTAGAAATTATGGACCTCCAGGCCGCCCGCCTTGCCTCCGAGCGTCACCGCCACGTGCCGCGAATCGCCCTTGGCGCAGAACTCGCGCGGGGTCGCCGCGAGGATCGGCAGCTTCGAAACGACGGCGACGCCGTGATAGCCCTTCTGGCCGTTGATCGCGATATGCGCGTAGCCGAGTTCGCGAAACTCGGCGTGCGGAAATTGCCCGTCCGGGCATTTGGTCTCTTGCAGGCACAGGACGTCCGGCCGCTGCTTCTCGAGGTAGCGCGCCACGAGCGAGATGCGAAGGCGCACGGAATTGATGTTCCAGGTCGAGATCGAAAAGCGCACGGGCGAGCCTTTTTTCAGGGGCGAGGCGAACATGGCCGCTCCGAGCGCCGGCGCAAGGGCGAGCGGCGACTTGCCCACAGGCGGCGCGCGACGGGAGCTTCGCCCCCGACGGCGCTACTTGCGCCCGTTGGTCTGGAAGGCCGGCGACTCGTCGATGTGGAAGAGGTCGGGATCGGGCTTGGTCGTCAGGTCGACGTTGAACAGGGTCACCACCGTCTGAAAGCCCTGCGCGTCGAGGACGGTCCATTGTTTCAACGCGAAGGAGTCGGGGTCGAACACCAGCGCGATCTCGGCCGTGCCGCCGAAGGTCGCCTTGTCCTCGATCTCGATCGTCGCGGCGTTGTCGTCGATCGCCACGCGTTTGACCCTGGTGTCCTTGGCGATGTCGATATGGTCGGCGAGCAGGAATTTCAGCGGCGTCTGGGCGATGAAATAAAGATCCTGGGTGTCGAGCTTCTGGTCGCGCACCGCGACCGTGCGGCCGTCGGCGACGATTTCGAGGCGCGCGGGCGGGGCGAAGCGGAACAGCATGCGGCCCGGCCGCTCGACGTAGAGCTGGCCCTCGGAACGCTGGCCGTCGGGCCCGATCTGCACGAAGTCCGCGCTCATCACGCGCGCGCCGTCGAGATAGGCGTTGGCCTTGGCGACCGCCTCGGCGGCGGTCAATTCCGGCTTGGGCGCGTCCTTGGCCGGGGCGGCGGGCGCGGCGGGCCTGGGCGGGGGCGTCGGCGGCGGCTTGAGATCGAGCGGCGCGTCGCCGGCCGAGGCGAGGCGCGCGAAGGCGAGGAGCGCGAGGGCCGACCAGGCGAGGGGCCGAAGGATCGTCATGAACTCGGAGCTTTCGTCGGCAAGAGACGCAGTGGCGGCGCGGGGGGCGCTCCATGACAGGGCGTTGTGATCGTATTGTGGCGCCGCGGTCAAGGCGTGACGCGCCGCAATCCTGTCCGGCTCGATCCCCCGTGCGTCCCTTCGGCCGGGGTTTCGACGCCGGCCGACGCGGCGCAACGCCGCCGTTCGAGGCGCCGCCCACCGCGGTCGTCGCAGCTCGAATGAAACAATTGACGACGACGAGATGTATAGAAGTTTATATTAAGAATTTACCGCCGCAAATGCCGATTGTCGTCTAAGTATAATATTCATCCTACCATTATTATTGCGAAATACAACGTTGACTAGCCGTTCCGCTGCGGCAACACTCGGCTCGCAGAGTTAACAATGGGAGAACAGACATGACTAAGATTTCCCTCGCGGTGGCGGAATGGGGCTTTGGCGCGTCGAACCCGGCCGTCTACGGCCGCCCGCACCTTAACCAAGACGCCCTCTCCCGGCGAATGGATCGCTTCGGCGCTCGGCGCGACGGTGGCCGAACCGGCGCGATCACGTCGCCGCCGCAACACCTGGACGCGCGGCTGCTCGAGGACGGCGAGGCTTTGGAGGCCGCCTGGCAATTCGAGCTCAGGACGCTGATCGCGGCGAGGCGACTGAAGACGCCCGAGGCGGGGGCCGCCGCGAGGGCGGCGCAGGCGGCTTGCGCGACGATCGTGCGCAGGATCGAAACCGCGCGAGCTTTGACGCTGGACGGCCTGAAGGTGCAGGCGCGGGCCGCTCTGTGGCGCCGCGACGGCGAACCCTTCGGCCCGGACATTCCCGACAATCAGGCCAGCGACGGCGCGTGGACCGACATGGCGGAATTGCCGCAATACGAGCAGGAAATGACCGCGGCGCCGCCGCAGGCGGCGTCTCTTGCTTGAGATTGGCCAGCCCGGGTCGGGCCGGCGTTGCGGGAATCGGCTGACTTTGCTTGCCACTCCGCCCCGTCGCGTTCAGGTGATGAGCTTGAGCGCGCGCAGCAGCCAGTCGAAGGTCTTGCCATAGGGCGGCTGGAGCAGTCCCACCGCGTTCCAGCGCGCCTGATGGAAGACCGGCTTCAATTTGCTGAAGGTGCGAAAGCCCCATTCGCCGTGGTAGGCGCCCATGCCGCTCGCCCCGACGCCGCCGAACGGCTGCTCTTCCTGGACGAGGTGCAACATGCAATCGTTCACGGTCACGCCGCCGGCTATCGTTTCGCGCAGCACGCGGTCGCGGCGCGCTGCGTCGCGGCCGAACCAGTAGAGCGCGAGCGGCCGCTCGCCGCGGTTGACGATCGCGATGGCGTCGTCCAGCCGCTCGTATTCCACGATCGGCAGCACCGGGCCGAAAATCTCTTCGCGCATCAGGCGCGTCGTTTCGGGAGCTCCGATCACTAGCGTCGGCGCCAGCTTGCGCCCCGCCGGATCGAGCGTTTCGCCGGCCGGATTGACCTCGACGATCTCGGCGCCCGCCGCGCGCGCCTCTTGCACCAATGCGATCAAGCGCTGGCGATGGCGCTCGCTGACGATCGCCGTGTAATCGCGGTTCGACGCCAGCGAGGGATACATCCGCGCCATCGCCTGGGCGAGGAGATCGGCGGCGGCGCGCGCCTGTCCCTTGGGGACCAAGAGATAGTCGGGCGCAATGCAGGTCTGGCCGGCGTTGAGCAGCTTGCCGTAGGCGAGACGTCGGCACGCGATCGCCATTTCGCACGAGGCGTCGAAGATCGCCGGCGATTTGCCGCCGAGCTCCAAGGTGACCGGCGTGAGATTCGCGGCGGCGGCGAGGGCCACCTGTCGCCCGACCGCGGTGGAGCCGGTGAAGATGAGGTGGTCGAAAGGCAGGCTGACGAAAGCCTTGCCGGTCTCGGCGTCGCCGTTGACGACGCTCAGCTCGTCGGGATCGAAATGGGCCGCCGCCAGCTTCTCGAGCAGCGCCGAGGTGCGCGGCGTCAGTTCGGACGGCTTGATCATCACGCGGTTGCCCGCCGCCAGAGCGGCGAGCGCCGGGCCGAGCGACAGTTGGATCGGATAGTTCCAGGGCGAGACGACGCCGACGACGCCGAGCGGCTGCGCCGTCAGGCGATTGCGCCCGGGAAGGAAGTGCAGGTCGGTGGCGACGGCGCGGTTGCGCATCCACCGCTTCAGCCGCCGCCGGGCGTGCCGGGCGCCGGCGCGCACGACGAACAGCTCGGCGAGGCGGGTCTCCTGCGCGGCGCGATTGCCGAAGTCGTCGTCGACGGCGGCGACGATGGCGTCCTCGTTTTGCTCGATGAGGGCGAGCAGCCGGTTCAGCCGCTCGATGCGGGTCTTCCAGTCCGGATTGCGGTCGGCCGCGAAGGCGCGCCGCTGCGATTCGAAGCGCGCGGCGATCTCGGCGAAGAGGGGCGGCGGCAGGGCGGTCATGACGACTTGTAACGCGTCGCGCCGCAAATGCGCAATTCTTGCTCGCCCCTCAGCCTCGCGCTGCTTCCCCTACGAGGCGATGGTGTGCACAGATCTCGGCGCCAGAGCGGAAACTCCCCCAGCGCTTCACCCTGCCTCTCCCCGCGAGCGGGGAGAGGGGCGCGGCGGCGCCTTTCCTCCCCCTCTCCCCGCTCGCGGGGAGAGGCAGGGTGAGGGGCCCGGAGATTGGCCGCAAGCGGCGCAGAGATGTGCGCATACCTTAGCCCGGCGCCAGCCGCTTGCGCCAATTTTGTGAATGTGCGGCGGCGGCGCATTTTCCGCCCCGGCTCAGCCCGAGGAACCCCCGCCAGGCGATTCCGGCGCCGGCGCGTCGCGCGCGTAGCGCTGGCGCAGGTCGCGCTTGAGCAGCTTGCCGCTCGGGTTTCGCGGCAGATGGTCGACGAACACGACGCGCTTGGGAACCTTGAAATGGGCCATCGAGCGGGTGCAATGCTCGATCACCGCCTCGGCGGAAAGCGTCTGGCCCGACTTGACGACGATCATCGCCGCCACCGCCTCGATCCAGCGCGGGTCGGGAAGGCCGACCACCGCCACTTCGGACACCTGCGGCAGGCGATAGATCGCCTCCTCGACTTCGCGGCTGGCGACGTTCTCGCCGCCGGTCTTGATCATGTCCTTCAGGCGATCGACGACGGTGACGTAGCCTTCGTCGTCGACGGTGGCGAGATCGCCGCTGTGGAACCAGCCGCCGGCGAAAGCCGCCGCCGTCTTGTCCGGGGCGTCGTAGTAGCCCGACAATAGGTGCGGCGAGCGATGGACGATCTCGCCGATCTCGCCGGGGGAAACGTCCTCCATCGCGGCGTTGACCACGCGGGTCTCGACGTTGAGGGCGGGCCTGCCGGCCGATCCGGCCTTGCGCAACTGATCCTCGGGCTTCAGCACCGTGGCGAGCGGCGCGATTTCGGTCTGGCCATAGAAGTTCCACAGCCGCACCTGCGGCAGCCGGCGCTGCAGCTCGAGCAGGACCTCGACCGGCATGATCGAGGCGCCGTAATAGCCTTTGCGCAGGCTCGAAAGATTGGTCCGCTCGAAGGCGGGCGAGCGCAGCAAGCCGATCCAGACCGTCGGCGGGGCGAAGAAGGACGTCACGCCGTGCGCTTCGATCAGCGACAGGATCGAATCGGCGGTCGGCTTGGCGGTGACGACGCTGGTCGCGCCCAGATAGATCGCCGGGCCGAGGAAAACGTCGAGCTGCGCGCAGTGATAGAGGGGCAGCGCGTGCAGCACCAGATCGTCGTCCGCCATGCCGCCGTCGACGATGCAGCTCACGTACTGCCACATGACCGCTTCGTGCGTGAGCATCGCGCCCTTGGGCAGGGATTCGGTGCCGCTGGTGTAGATGATCTGCGCCAGGTCCCTGCCGTCGACCGCTATCCCCGGCTCGGAGGCGTCGGCGACCAGGAGATCGTCGAACGTCGTGATGTCGGCCGGCGGTTCGGACGGCTCCTCCCCAGGCAGCCAGACGAAGCCGCGCACCGCGCAGCCCGTCGCGGCCGCCGCCCGTCCGGTCTCGACGAATTCCGGGCCGACCGCGAGGATCGTGGCGCCCGAATTGGCGAGGATGAAGCGGATTTCTTCCGGATTCAGCATGAAGTTGATCGGCGCGAGGACCGCGCCGATCCGGGCGATGGCGAAACGCATCGCCACGAAGGCGTGCGAGTTGCGCGCGAGCACCGCGACCCGGTCGCCCTTGGCGACGCCGAGCCCGATCAGGCCGCGGCCGAGCCGATTGCACAGCGCGTCGAGTTGCGCATAGCTCCAGACCGTGTCGCCGCAGCGGATCGCCGTCCGGTTCGGCAAGCGCCGCGCCGAACGGCGCAGCAGATCGCCGATGCTCTGTTCCCTGGCGCGTCGAACGACGCCCTCGACTTCCCCGCTCATCGGCGTTCCTCCCCTCGTGTCGTCTTTCTACACGCCAGCGCCGGGAAGACCCCACGCGCGCGAGCCGCATCTGAGCGAGCAACATAAATCAAAGGCGTGCCGCGCATAAAGCGCAATCTTGAGATTGCGGACGGCACGATCGCGAGGGCGGACCAGCGGCGCCGCGATTGGAAGCCGCATCGGCGCGCGGCCTTGCGGCGACAGGTTTGCGGATCGAGTGAATTGACGCCGTAACTCCGCGCGCTCGCACGGAATTGGCGTCTCGTGCTAGACTGCGATTATGGACAAGCAGGCAATTCTGGCGATCTTGCGCAAAAACGAGGCCGCCCTGCGCGCGCGCGGGGTCGCGCATGCCGCGCTGTTCGGGTCGCGCGCGCGCGGCGACAATCGTCCGGACAGCGACATCGACATCATGATCGAGATCGCGCCCGAAGCGCCCGTGGGGGTGTTCGAGTATGTCGCCATCACGCAGTATATCGCCGACTTGTTTTCGACTCGCGTCGACGTTTCCAATCGCAGGAAATTGAAACCGTTCGTCCGTCCCTCGGCCGAGCGCGAGGCGGTTCATGCGTTCTAACCGGACCCGATTGGCGTTGTTCGATATCAGGGACAATTGCCGGCTCGCGAAGGCATTTGTCGAGGGAATGGCGTTTGAGGCCTTCGCCGCCGATCGACGCACTTTCTACGCGGTCACGCGCGCACTGGAGATCGTGTCCGAAGCGGCGCGCCGTCTTCCCGCTGAACTGCGCGAGCGTCGGCGAGACTTGCCGTGGCGCGCGATTACGGGTGCCGGCAACGTTTACCGCCACGACTACGACAACGTCGCGGAAGAGTTCGTCTGGCGCACGATCAAGGAAAGCGTTCCCGATCTGCTCGTCGCGATCGAGGAGGAGATCGCGACGTTCGACGAAACGTCTTGACGCGTCTCGCTCCGCCTCACTCGTCCTCGTCGTCCGCGAACGCCCCGCGGTCCACCCCGTTGCCGATCAAAATTTCGCGTTTGCCCGCGTGGTTGGCCGGGCCGACGACGCCCTCCTCTTCCATGCGCTCGACCAGCGAGGCGGCCTTGTTGTAGCCGACCGAGAGGCGGCGCTGGATGTAGCTCGTCGAGCATTTCCGGTCGCGCAGCACGATGTTGACCGCGCGGTCGTAGTAGTCGCCCGCCTCTTCTGCGTCCATCGAGCCGAGCGAGCCGGCCGGCGCGGCCTCGACGTCCTCGTCGTCGGAAGCGTCCTCCTCGGTGATCGCGGTCAGGTACTCCGGCTGGCCCTGCGCCTTGAGATGGGCGACGACTCTTTCCACCTCTGCGTCGGAGACGAAGGGGCCGTGCACGCGCGAGATGCGGCCGCCGCCCGCCATGTACAGCATGTCGCCCTGGCCGAGCAGTTGCTCGGCGCCTTGTTCGCCCAGGATGGTGCGGCTGTCGATCTTGCTGGTCACCTGGAAGGAGATGCGGGTGGGGAAGTTGGCCTTGATGGTGCCGGTGATGACGTCGACCGAGGGGCGCTGGGTGGCGGTGATGATATGGATGCCGGCGGCGCGCGCCATTTGCGCCAGGCGCTGGACCGCGCCTTCGATGTCCTTGCCGGCGACCATCATCAGGTCGGCCATCTCGTCGACGAAGACGACGATGTAGGGCAGCTCGGAGAGCTCCATCTCCTCCTGCTCGTAGATCGCCTCGCCGGTCTCGCGGTCGAAGCCGGTCTGCACGGTGCGGGTGATCGCCTCGCCCTTGGCGTTCGCCTCGGCGACGCGCGCGTTGAAGCCGTCGATGTTGCGCACGCCCAGCTTCGACATCTTCTTGTAGCGCTCCTCCATTTCGCGCACCGCCCATTTGAGCGCGATGACCGCCTTCTTGGGATCGGTGACGACGGGGGTGAGCAGATGCGGGATGCCGTCGTAGACGGAAAGCTCCAGCATCTTCGGGTCGACCATGATCAGCCGGCACTGCTCGGGCTTGAGCCGATAGAGCAGGCTCATCACCATGGTGTTGATCGCCACCGACTTGCCCGAGCCGGTGGTGCCGGCGACCAGGAGATGCGGCATGCGCGCGAGATCGACGATCACCGGCTCGCCGCCGATCGTCTTGCCGAGCGCGATGGCGAGGCGGTGCTTGGACTTCTCGAAATCCTGGCTCGCCAGCAATTCGCGCAAGAACACCGTTTCGCGCCGCTGGTTGGGCAGTTCGATGCCGATGACGTTGCGCCCCTGGACGACGGCGACGCGCGCCGAGATCGCCGACATCGAGCGCGCGATGTCGTCGGCCAGGCCGATCACGCGCGAGGACTTGATGCCCGGCGCGGGCTCGAGCTCGTAGAGCGTGACGACCGGGCCGGGGCGCACGTTGATGATTTCGCCCTTGACACCGAAATCGTCGAGCACGCCCTCCAGCAGCCGCGCGTTCTGCTCTAGCGCGTCTTCGGAGATCTTCGAGGCGACGAGCTTCTTGGGCTCGGCGAGCATGGCGAGCGGCGGCAGCAGGTAGGCGTCGCGGTCGAGCAGCGAGAGCTGCGCCTCGCTCGTCGCGCGCCGTCCGGCCTTGAGCGCGCCGGCCGGCGCGGCGACGCGCGAGGGCGGCGCGGCGGGGCCGGCGAGGGGCGGCGCGCCGGCCGCGGGCGCGCCCGGGCGGGTCATCGGCGGGTCGGCGCGCGCGCCCGATCGCGGCGCGAAAGCGGCGAGGTCGACTGCGAAGTCGCCGCTTTCGCGGCCGAGCCAGGGCGCGCGCGGCGTCGGGCCGGAGGCCGCGGCGCGCGGCGTCTTGGGGGCGAACAGGCGGCGCAGCGCGCTTCTGAGGCTCAGCGCGGTGTGGATCACGGCGCCGAGCGAGACGAGCCCGAGGCCCGGCTCGCCGTCGCTGTCGTCGTCGTCGTTGTCGGCGGCCTCGCTCGCGCGGCGCGGCGGGACGGCCTTGGCCGACGGCGCGTCGTCGTCGGCGGCGGCGGGAATCAAGTGATATCCCGCCGCGGCGGTCAGGGCGAGGATGGTCAGGCCGGTCAACGTCAGCGTGGCGAGCGCCATGCCGACCGCGGAGCCTGCGAGAAGATGGCGCGGCGCCCACAGCACGGCGTCGCCGACGACGCCGCCCAAGCCGGTGGGCAACGGCCAGCTCGCCGGCGCAGGCAAGAGGGAAGCGCATCCGGCCGCCAAGGTCGAACCCACGAGCCAGAGCAAGAGCTTGCTCCTGACCCGATCGAGGCGCTTCTGCGTGACGAGTCTCCATCCCCAGAACGCGGGCGCAATGAGCGCGGCGACGCAGGCGAGCCCGAAAAACTGCATGGCGACATCGGCGACGATCGCGCCGGGGCGGCCGAGGAGATTGTGGACCGGCGTCGCCGTGGCGTGATCGAGGCTGGGGTCGGCGACCGACCAGGTCAGCAGCGTGGCGCAGGCGGCGGCGAGGCTCGCCAGGACGCAGACGCCGATCAGTTCGGCCGCCCGCCGCTTCGGCATTTCGCGCAGCGGATCGGGCAGATAGTCGAGGAACGTGAACGTCGTCGTACGCATGAGACTCAACCGCTCGGCCGAACCCGCGGCGTCGCACGCCGCTCGGGTGCCAAGGCTAGGCCGACCGAGTTAATGTCGGCCTAACCTTAACGCTTTTCGCGCCGCCGCGTCCGAGAGCAAAAAAAATGGACGCCCAACGGGGCGTCCAAGGCGGGGAGGAAAGGAAGGGGAACCGGCGGCGCGAGGCCGCCGGATCCGATTGGGCTCACTGCACGACTTCGCCGTGCAACGCGAGGTCGAGGCCGTCGCGTTCGACTTCGTCGCTGACCCGCAGGCCGATCACCACGTCGATGACCTTGAGGATAATCAGCGAGACGATCCCGTCGTAGACGATGACGGTGCCGATGCCGATGAGCTGGTTGATCACCTGGCCCGGATTGCCCTCGATGAGGCCGGAGTGGCCGCTGTACTGGTTGATCGCGAAGACGCCGGTCAGGATCGCGCCGATGACGCCGCCGACGCCGTGGACGCCGAAGCAGTCGAGCGCGTCGTCATAGCCGAAGGCGTGCTTGAGCGCGGTGGCGCCGAGGTAGCAGCCGACGCCGCAGGCGACGCCGATCACCATCGCGCCGATCGGGCCGACATAACCCGAGGCCGGGGTGATGGCGACGAGGCCGGCGACAGCGCCCGAGCAGATGCCGATGACGGTCGGCTTGCCGCGGTGCGCCCATTCCACGAACATCCAGGTCAGCGCCGCGACGGCGGTGGCGATCTGGGTGACGGTCATCGCCATGCCCGCCTGCACGCCCGCGCTCACCGCAGAACCGGCGTTGAAGCCGAACCAGCCGACCCACAAGAGGCCCGCGCCGATGAAGGTGTAGACCATGTTGTGGCCGGGGCCGGTGTCGCGACGCTTGCCGAGCATGAGAGCGCACATCAGGCCGGCGACGCCCGCGTTGATGTGCACGACCGTGCCGCCGGCGAAGTCGAGCACGACCTTCCAACCCGTGAAGTTGCCCTTGTCGTCGACGTTGGCGGTCGAGAACATGCCGTCCGGGCCCCAGACCCAATGCGCGATCGGCGCGTAGACGAGGATCGCCCACAGGCCGATGAACCACAGCATCGCCGAGAACTTCATGCGTTCGGCGAAGGCGCCGGCGATCAGGGCCGGGGTGATGATCGCGAACGTCATCTGGAAGCACATGTAGACGGTCTCGGGGATCGTCGGCGCGAGGCTGTTCGGATTGCCGATGCCGCCGTTGTTCACGTCGCTCAGGATGTTTTGCAGGAAAGCCCGGCTGATGCCGCCGATGAACGCTCCGCCTGTGGTGAACGACAGGCTGTAGGTGACCACCGCGTAGAGAACGGTGACCAGCGCCGTGATCGCGAAGCTCGTCATGACTGTGTCGCCGACGTTCTTCTTGCGGACCATGCCGCCGTAGAACAGGCCGAGGCCCGGGATGGTCATCATGAGCACGAGAGCGACGGAGGTCAGCATCCACGCGGTGTCGCCGCCCGAGGGCGTGCAGTTCGTCATGACGGCGGGGACGGCCGGGACGGCCGCATATTTGTCGGTGGCGTCGATGGCCGCGACGGCCGCGGCGCAAGCGGGAATCGGCGGCGGAGCCGGCTTGGCGGCGGTCGCAGGAGCGGCGGCCGCGGGCGCAGCCGCGGGCGTGGCGGCCGCGGCGGGCGCGTCGTCCGCCCGCGACGGGGCGGGTGCGGCGAAGCCGACCAGGGCGGCGATCGCCAGCGCCGGCGCCAGGCCGGCAAAAAACCGAGACAGTTTCATTGTTCGAGACTCCGATTGAAATGAGATGGGGCCGCGCTCACAGAGCGTCCTTGTCCTTTTCGCCGGTGCGAATGCGGACGGCCGAGTCGAGGCTGTAGACAAAGATCTTGCCGTCGCCGATCTGGCCGGTGCGCGCCGCGGCGACGATCGCGTCGACCACTTTGTCGACGAGTTCGGCGTTGACCGCGACCTCGATTTTCAGCTTCGGCAGGAAGCTGACCGCGTATTCGGCGCCGCGATAAATTTCGGTATGGCCCTTCTGGCGGCCATAGCCCTTCACTTCCGTCACCGTCAGACCGTGCACCCCGATGGAGGTCAGCGCGTCGCGCACCTCCTCGAGTTTGAACGGCTTAATGACTGCCATTACAATTTTCATGTGCCTCGCCCCATTTTGGAGGGCGCGGCGCGCATCGAAAATGAAACGCGTCGCCCCTCGTGCAATGTCGACCGAACGCTCGATGAAGCGTCCTCGCCGCCACCCTTACAAGGCGTGTGCCACGCCTCGCCGCAGGGGTAAGGCCGTGATAAATAGGATGATTTTCTGGGACGCCGGCTCAAATCGGCGACAGGCGGCGCATAAAGAATTTATATGAATAAAATTTAGGCGCCCAAAACTTGTTCAGCACTCGGCTTGGGTCGGACCGGTCGGATCAGTCCCTCTTGCACGACGGTCGCGGCCAGCACGCCGGCGCGGGTGTAGAGCAGGCCGCGCGTCAGGACGCGCGCGCCATGGGCGTTCGGGCTGTCCTGGACATAGAGAAGCCAATCGTCGGCGCGGAACGGCCTGTGGAGCCACAAGGCGTGATCCAGGCTGGCGAGCTGGAAACGGCCGTCCGAAATCGTGTGGCCGTGCGTGACCAGCGCCGTGTCGAGCAACGTCATGTCCGAGAGATAGGCGAGCGCGGCGCGATGAATCGCCGGGTCGTCCGGCAGCGCGCCGCCGATGCGGATCCACAGCGATTGCGTGGGCTCGCGAACGACTCCAGGGGCCGGCGGAACGTATCGCGCCAGATCGAGCGGGCGAAATTCGATCGGCCGAATGCGCTCGAGCAGGCCCTGAAACCGCTTTTGCGCCTTTTCGCCGAGCAGCGCGATCGCCGCGACGGGATCGACGAGCCGATCGGGTTCGGGCGCGGGCGGCATCGGCAATTGGTGTTCGAGCCCCTCTTCCTCGATGTGGAAAGACGCCGCCAGCACGAAAATCGCCTCGCCGCGCTGGCTGGCGACGACGCGCCGGGTGGCGAAGCTGCGGCCGTCGCGAACACGATCGACTTCGAACAGGATGGGTTCGGCGGGATCGCCGGGAAGGATGAAATAAGCGTGCAGGGAATGCGGGGCGCGCTCCTCGACGGTGCGCGCGGCGGCCACGAGCGCCTGGGCGATCGCCTGACCGCCGAACACCCGCGGCCAGCGATTGCTCGGGGAGCGGCCGACGTAGCGGTCCGGGCCGATCGGTTCGATGTCGAGGAGGGCGACGAGGTCGGCGGCTGTGGCGAGCATGGTGGTCTCGATCGGGGCGGTGAGTTGTGCGGCGCGGCGCCCGCCTCGTCAACCCCGCGTCATGCCGCCGCGCGCCCCCGGCGAATCGTCGCCGGCACGGGATTTCAGTCGAATGCAAGTGAATTTCGGCGTTCGGCGTAACCCTCCCGTAATCCCTGCCTGTCACAGTCCCGGCTTCGGCAATGGCTTTCGGTTGCGGGTCGCATGGGTTCTTTACGCAAGATCATCGGCGCCGGCCTTCGCGCCGGCCTGGCGTTCGCGCGTCGCCAGGACGGCGGCCCGGCGACCGAGTTCGTCTACGTCGCGCCGATCTTCATCGCGCTCATTTTCGGGACGGCGCAGACGGCGGTCATCTATCTCGCCAACGCCTATCTCGAGACGGCGGCGGAGGACGCCGCCCGTATGGTCCTCACCAACAACGCGACGACGACGAACTCGTCGAACCAGACGGTGCCGATGACGGCGGCGCAGTTCCAGTCGGCGGTTTGCAACAATATCGGCGCGTTGTTCACGTGCTCCAATATCATGGTCAGCCTGGCGCCGGCGACTTCGACCACGTCGATCAGCACCGCCGCGCCGGCGTTCAACGCCAACGGAACCTTGGCCAACACCCTGCCTTACACGCTGCCGACCCCGGGGCAGATCGCGGTGCTCCAGGTCCTCTATCAATGGCCGGTCGTCGGCCTGCCGCTCGGCTTCAATTTCGCCAATCTCGGCAACGGCACCTATCTCATGATGTCCACCCAGGTCTTCATGGTCGAGGCGCAATGATGGAAACTCCGCGTTGGATTTCTGCGTGGCGCTGGCGGGCGATTCATTCGTGGCGGAAGCTTCGCGACGACGCGCGCGGGACGGGCGTCGTCGAGGCCGCCTTGATCCTGCCGAGCGCGCTGTTGATGTTGGCGCTGCTCATCTACGGAGCGGAAGGCTTCGCCATCAACCGCAAGGTCTCCATGACCGCCCGCACGGTCACCGACCTCGTCACGCAGGCCACGCCGACGCTCTACAGCCACGGGTCCTCGGTGATGACCGAAGCGGCGATCGACAATCTTCTCCAGACCGCCTCCTCGGTCCTCACGCCCTATTCGGCCTCCAACATGACGATGGTGGTTTCCCAGGTGCTGGTCGGCGCCAGCGGAACCACCGCCACGGTCACCTGGAGCGAGCCCTACAACGGCGGGACCGCGAGGGCCGCCGGCCAGGTTCTCACGCTGCCGGGCACGATCGGAACCGGACAAGCCGGCAATTACTTCGTTCTCGGCGAAGTCTATTACAATTACACCCCGCTGAATTTCTACATGTCGCTGAGCCCGATCACGCTGTACGGCTCGATCTATCTGACCCCGCGCCAGTCGACGAGCATCACCTGCTCGAATTGCGTGACGCCCTGGACCGCCCCCTCGAGCTGAAGCGCCGGCCGGAAAACGACCGGCGCCTCCGTCGTTTCATGGCGAGCGATGCGCGGCAATGCCGACGTCGGGCTTGTGGCGACGGCTCCTCGACGCGTCGAATTTTCGACGAGCTCCGACACGACTGGGCAAGTGGCTCGGCCGCCGTAGGCGACCCGTCCGTGGCGGGCTGCGGCAATCACGCAATCGAGCTCCTATTGTTGAGATCGGACAGATACGCCTCATTAAGGCGCGCCCCTTCCCCCCTTGCGGGGGAAGGTGGCCTTCGCGTAAGCGAAGGCCGGATGAGAGGGATCGCGCCATAGGGCGCGATAGCTTCGTCGAACGCCGCTGACTTGGCCAAGCCATCGCGCTTCGCGCGATCCCCATCCGCCGGCCTTTGGCCGACACCTTCCCCCGCGAGGGGGGAAGGGACACGCGTCCACGGTTCCGCGCAAGCGGGAGGTTCGGCCGCCAGCCCTCACTGCGTCAAGTGCGCGGTTTGCACGACCGTGTTGAAGAGCGCCTGCAGAGCGCCGCCGAGATTCGAGCTGTCGAGCCCGGCATCGTAGAACAGGCCGGGCGATGCGCACGCCTCGAGCTGCGGGCCGATCTGCGACTGGAACGGCTCGATCCAAGTCACGTACCAGGAATTCGAGGTCACCTGAAGGTAGTCGGTATAGAGGATCGCGATGCGGATGCCGCGGTTCTTGATCGTCGTGCACAGCGCCGGGTTGATCGGCGCCTGGCAGCGGCCGCTGGACAGCGGCTGGCTGCATGAGGAACTGGTGTCGTCTTCGACGCCGTCGGTGACGATGAACAACACTTCCTGCGGCGTGTCGCCCGCCACGTTGGTGCCCTGGCCGGGATTGGGCATGATCGTGTTCATGGCGCCCAGCGCGTTGCTGAAACTGGTCGCGACGTCGCCGCCGTTGCCGTTGCTGGTGCACGCGGCGTTGCCGCATTCGTCGTTGTTGGCGTAGTACTCCATCACGCCGAAATTCGGCGAGGCGGCCGTCCACCCGGAAACGTAACTGGCCGTCATCGCCATCAGGTTGTTGTAATTGTTGGAGCTCGACATGCCGATCTGCCAGGACGAATCCATGGTGTAGGCGGCGAACTGGTACACCGGCGGGATGGAAGCGGCGTTCTGCTGGGTGGTGTAGGCGTCCGTCATCAAATCGCCGATGCCCGTGTTGAGGGCGTCGAGGCGCAACTCGATGCTGTTCTTGCGCGCCAGCGCGAAGTCGTCGATTTGGGTTCCCTGCGACGAAGCGCAGTAGGTGTTGCCGCCGTTCCCCCCGGAACTCTTGAGCGTCGGGGTCGAGTAGGTGGAGCCCTTCAGGCACGGATTTCCCGCCGTGTCGCTGTTGCCGGTGCTCGCCTGATGACAGGCGAAGGCGCAGCCATTTCCGTTGTCCTGTTGCGACGTGAGCGCGATCATCGAGTTGATTCCCGCCGCCGTCGCCGGCAAGGCCATCGACGGAGAATTGTCGAGCAGCAAATAGAAATTGATGTTGGCCGCCATCGACGCGCTCGCCGTCGACGAGCCGGCGAGCGCAAAAGTGGGAGCGCCGAGGACGCTGGCGAAAATGTTCTCGTTCTGCGCGGTGTAGGCGACCGTGACGTTACGGATGAGCGGGTTGTTGTTCGGATTGACGATGGTGATGGTGACGGTCGTGTCTCCGGACGCCAGCGACGTGAGGGTGGCGATCTGACCGTTGAACATGTTTTGCGCGGCGGTCTGCGCCGTCGCGTTGGATTGCTGCATCATGCTCGGCGTCAGGGCGGCCAGCACCGCCGCGTCGGCGGCAGCGTTGAGCTCGGTGCGCACCTGCGCGGCATGGGTGAAATCGATCGCCAGGCCGGCGCCGAACAGCAGCACCGGCACGGCCAGGGCGTACATCATCGCGACGTTGCCGCGGCGGTCGCCGTGGAATTTGCGCGGGAAGGCGAAAGGCATGGCTCAACTCACGATGTTGTCGCCGGCGGGCGGCGCGTAAACCTACGACCGGCCGATCGGCCTTGCGCGGAGGCGGGAGGAGCGGGCTCCTCGTCGAGACCCGTCCTCGGCGGATCGCGCAAGCGCGTCGACGCCGATCCCACGCTAGCGCGTCGCCGCGTCCTGCGCGGCGGGCCGAACGGACAATTTGTCTCGATATGCGCGCGATCGGTTGAACGGTTCTAAAAGGAAATGGTTAAGATTTTATCGGTCGGCCGACGAGGCCGGAAAATGTCCCGGGAAAGGTTACGGAAGGGTAGCGCCGACCGTTCCCGTCGACGCGCCTCGCCATGTTCGAGATCGCCGGGGCGCGTGTTTTGGCGCGACGCCGTTCGACGCGAAGTTGCGGGGTTCGCCATCCCGCCCGATGAAACCCTCGACAATCGCCGCCATAACGACAGTTGGCGAACCGACGGCGGCTCCGCTTCGTCGCCTGGCCGCTTCGCGCCCGTTCCTCCTCGAATTCAGTGCAAAAGCCATGTTGAGCCCCAAAAATGACCCACGCCCGTGCGACTCGGTCCTCGGTGCGAGGTTGGCGCCGACTCATGGCGCCGAACTTGCTAGACACTGGCGGCCTCCTCGGCGCGGCGCTCCGCGCGCGCCACCCGGGAGGGCATCGATGGCGTCTCGATTTGACACAAGCGTAAACTCTTCGTTAACCATTCGACATCAGATTGGAATCAAAGCAAAAAGAACCAATCGCGCCGGAGGATCGCAATGAATGCCATAGCGGCGAATGTGTTCGCGCCATCCGTCTCCGCCGAGTCCCATTCCGTCACCTCGGGCAGAGGCGCCGAAATCTTCAGCCTGTTCTCGTCCGCCTACGCGCGCGAGCGGCGCGAGGCGATGAGCCTGACCGATTATCTCGAGGGTTGCCGCAGCGATCCCTCGATGTACGCCACGGCGCCCGAGCGGATGATGACCGCGATCGGCGAGCCGAAGGTGATCGACACCAGCAAGGATCAGCGTCTCGGCCGTATCTTCCTCAACCGGACGATCAAGACCTATCCCACCCTTGCCGGCTTCTTCGGCATGGAGGACACCATCCAGCGCGTCGTCAGCTATTTCCAGCACGCCGCGCAGGGACTCGAGGAGCGCAAGCAGATCCTCTACCTGCTCGGCCCGGTCGGCGGCGGCAAGTCGTCGCTCGCCGAACGGCTGAAGCAATTGATGGAATCGCAGCCGATCTACGTGCTCGCCGCCGGCGACGAGGTCAGTCCGGTCTTCGAATCGCCGCTCGGCCTGTTCCGCCCCGAGGCGATGGGCGCGGTCCTGGAGAGCCGGTACGCCATTCCGCTGCGCCGCCTGACCGGCATCTGCTCGCCCTGGGCGGCCAAGCGGCTCGATCAGTTCGACGGCGATCTCTCCAAATTCTCCGTTGTGAGGATGTATCCCTCGAAGCTGCGCCAGATCGGGGTCGCCAAGACCGAGCCGGGCGACGAGAACAATCAGGACATCTCCGCCCTGGTCGGCAAGGTCGACATTCGCAAGCTCGAAATGTTCTCGCAGCACGACCCCGACGCCTACAGCTATTCGGGCGGGCTCAACCGCACGACGCAGGGGCTGCTCGAATTCGTCGAGATGTTCAAGGCGCCTATCAAGGTCCTGCATCCCCTGCTGACCGCGACGCAGGAGGGCAACTACGCCGGCACCGAGAATGTCGGCGCGCTTCCGTATCAGGGCGTCGTCCTCGCCCATTCCAACGAATCGGAATGGGAGCAGTTCAAGAACAACCGCAACAACGAGGCCTTTCTCGACCGCATTTGCGTCGTCAAGGTGCCCTACTGCCTGCGCGTCACCGAAGAAGCGATGATCTACGCCAAGCTGCTCGAGAACAGCGATCTCGCCAAGGCGCGCTGCGCGCCGGAGGTGTTGGAGATTCTCGCGCGCTTCTGCATCCTTTCGCGCATCAAGGAGCACCAGAACTCGCCGCTCTACTCGAAGATGCGCGTCTACAACGGCGACAGCCTGAAGGACACCGACCCCAAGGCGAAATCGATCCAGGAATATCGCGAGGCCGCCGGCGTTTCCGAGGGCATGTCCGGCATTTCGACCCGCTTCGCCTTCAAGGTGCTCTCCGAGACCTTCAACTACGACAACGAGGAAATCGCCGCCGATCCGGTGCACCTGATGTACGTGCTCGAGCAGGCGGTCAAGCGCGAGCAGCACCCCAAGGACGTCGAGGAGCGCTATCTCGACTTCATCAAGTCGATGCTGGCGCCGCGCTACGCCGAATTCATCGGCCGCGAGATCCAGAAGGCCTATATCGAGTCCTACAGCGAATACGGCCAGAACCTGTTCAACCGCTACATCGCCTACGCCGACGCCTGGATCGAAGAGCAGGATTACAAGGACCCCGACACCGGTCAGGTGTTCGACCGGCAGATTCTCGACGCCGAACTGTCGAAGACGGAGAAGCCGGCCGGCATCGCCAACCCGAAGGATTTTCGCAACGAGATCGTCAAATTCGCTTTGCGCTCGCGGGCGAGCAACCAGGGCCGCAATCCGTCCTGGACCAGTTACGAGAAGATCCGCGAGGTGATCGAGAAGCGCATGTTCAGCCAGGTCGAGGACCTGCTGCCGATCATCAGCTTCGGCGCCAAGCAGGACTCCAAGACCGAGAAGCAGCACGCCGACTTCCTCGAGCGGATGACGTCGCGCGGCTACACCGAGCGGCAGGTTCGCCGCCTGGTCGAGTGGTACATGCGCGTCAACAAAGCCGGGTGAACAAGAGCGAGGACGGGCAATGCCTCAGTTCATCGATCGCCGCCTCAATCCGCGCGACAAGAACCTGGGCAATCGCCAACGCTTCCTTCGCCGCACGCGCGAGCAGATCAAGCAAGCCGTCGACAAGGCGGCGCGCGAACGCGCTATCGGCGAGGCCGCCAAGGGCGGTTCGGTGTCGATTCCCTCGGACGGGATCGGCGAGCCGCAATTCCATCTTTCCGACAGCGGCGGCGACCGCGAGCGCGTTTTCCCCGGCAACAAGGAGTTCGTCTCCGGCGATCAGCTCGACAAGCCGCCGGGCGGCCGCGGCGGCTCGCCGCGGGACGGGTCGGATTCGGGAGGCGGAGAGGACGCGTTCTCGTTCGCGCTGAGCGAGGACGAATTCCTCGACATCTTGTTCGACGATCTCGAGCTTCCCGATCTCGTCAAGGCCTCGCTGAAGGACGCGACAGTCTGCGAATACCGGCGCGCCGGCTATTCCAACGACGGCACGACCCCCAATCTCAACGTGCTCAGGACCATGCGCACCAGTCTGAGCCGCCGTCTGGCGCTGCGCCGCCCGAGCGCCGACGACATTCGGCGCCTCGAAGAGGAACTGGCCGCGCTGCGGGAGAGAAATTCGCCCCACTTCGCCGAACGGCGGCGCACCGCCGAACTCTTCGCCGAGATCGAGCGGCTGAAACGCCTGCGGCGGGTGATTCCCTTCATCGACCCGATCGACGTTCGCTACAACCGGTTCACCCCCAGGATCGTGCCGCGCGCCAAGGCCGTCATGGTCTGCATGATGGACGTGTCGGGCTCGATGGGCGAACGCGAGAAGGACCTCGCCAAGCGATTTTTCATTCTCCTGCACCTCTTCCTCAAGCGCAAATACGAGCGGGTCGAGATCGTCTTCATTCGCCATACCCACGAAGCGGCCGAAGTCGACGAGCAGGAATTCTTCTACGGCCGGGAAACTGGCGGCACCGTCGTCAGCTCGGCGCTGAAGAAGGCGATCGAGATTCGCGAGAAGCGCTATCCCGTCGCGGATTGGAACATCTATTGCGCCCAGGCCTCCGACGGCGACAACTCGGGCGGCGACACCGCGGGCTGCCTGGAGCTGCTGAGCGACGTCGTCCTGCCTTGGTCGCAGTATTACGCCTATATCGAGATCGCCGATCGCGACGAGGAGGACCGCGTCGTCCCGACGCGCGGCAAGGAGCTGTGGCGCGGCTACGCCGAGCTGGCGCCCTCCGCGCCCAATTTCGCGATGAAGCAGGTTCACGGGCGCGCCGACATCTATCCCGTCTTCCGCGAGCTCTTCGCCAAGTCGAGCCGCAAAGGGGCCGCGCCGTGATCCGCTCGAGCCCCGAGGCGCGCGCCGGCGCGCCGGCGCATCTGTTCGAAGGCGCCGACTGGAGCTTCCCGACCCTGCGGCGCGTCTACGAAGCCGTGCAGACAATCGCGCTGAACGATCTCGGCCTCGACGTGTTTCCCAACCAGATCGAGGTCATTTCGGCCGAGCAGATGCTCGACGCCTATTGCTCGGTCGGCATGCCGCTGATGTATTCCCACTGGTCCTACGGCAAGCGCTTCGTGCGCGACGAGGCGCTCTATCGCAAAGGCTACCAAGCGCTCGCCTACGAAATCGTCATCAATGCCAGCCCGTGCATCAGCTACTACATGGAAGAGAACACCATGGCGATGCAGACGCTGGTGCTGGCGCACGCGGCGTTCGGCCACAACCATTTTTTCAAGAACAACTATCTCTTCCAGCAATGGACCGACGCCGAGGGCATTCTGGACTATCTCGACTTCGCCAAGCGCTACGTCGCCGAATGCGAGGAGCGCCACGGCGTCGAAGCGGTCGAATCGGTGCTCGACGCCGCGCACGCGCTGATGAATCAGGGCGTGTTCCGCTACCGGCGCGCCGCCAAGCTGAAGATGGGCGAGTACGAAAGCCGTCGGCGCGAACGCCTGAAGAACGAGGCTGAGAGCTATTGCGATCTCTGGCGCACCGTTCCCGGCGCGGCGCACGCGCGCGAGCCGACCTTGAGCGAGCAGGAGGCGCGCGAGCGCAAGCAGCGCCTGCGCCTGCCCGAGGAGAACCTGCTCTATTTCCTGGAGAAGAACAGCCCGGTGCTGGAAGCCTGGCAGCGCGAACTGTTGCGCATCGTGCGCAACGTCGCGCAATATTTCTATCCCCAGCGGCAGACCAAGCTGATGAACGAGGGCTGCGCCACCTTCGTCCACTACCACATCGTCAACCGCCTCTACGACGACGGCCTGATCTCCGAGGGCGCGCTGATGGAGATCCTGCACAGCCATTCCAACGTCGTCCATCAGCCCGCCTTCGACGATCCCCATTTCAGCGGTTTCAACCCTTACGCGCTCGGGTTCGCCATGATGTGCGACATCCAGCGCATCTGCGTCGCGCCGACGCCGGAGGATCGCGAGTGGTTCCCCGACCTGGCGGGGCGGGACGACTGGCGCGGCGCGCTGAAGGACATCTGGGCCAACTATCGCGACGAGTCGTTCGTGCGGCAGTTCCTCAGTCCGCACCTGATCCGCAAGCTCAAGCTGTTCGCGCTCGGCGACAAGGCGGCCGAATCCAAATATCGCGTCGAGGCCATCCACGACGCCGACGGCTATCGCCGGGTGCGCAGCGTCCTGGCCGAGAACTACGACGTCGGCGCGAACGAGCCGGACATCCAGGTCGTCGACGTCGACCTCTTAGGGGACCGCGAGCTGATCCTGCGCCATGCCGTGCGCGACGGCGTTCCGCTCGCCGAGACGAGCCGCGAGCCGGTGCTGCGCCACATCCGTCGGCTCTGGGGCTACGGCGTGCGCCTCGAGGAAGCCGCGGCGGGGGCCGAGGCGGTGCGCTGAGCGGGGCTGCGCCGCCTCACGCGGCGGCGTCCGAGCGGGATCGCAGGCCGGAATAGTCGTGCTCGTTCTCGGCGCGCGACAGGTCGTAAGCGGCCTGCAAGTTCAGCCAGAATCGCGGGTCGACGTCGAAGAAGCGCCCGAGCCGGATCGCCGTGTCGGCGGAGACGTCGCGCCGCCGGCGGACGATATCGCTGATCCGGTTGCCGGGAACGCCGATCGCCTCGGCGAGGGCGTTCGCCGACAGGCCGAGGGGCTTCATACATTCCTCGGCGAGGACTTCGCCGGGGTGGGTGCGCAGGCGGGGCATGAGACGCTCTTTCAATGGTAGTCGACGATCTCGACGCGATCCGGGCTCGCCTCGGTCCAGACAAAGCAGACTGTGGATTTGAACCGAAGTGGACCCCCCGGGATAAGATTGCCTCAACGCCTTGATTTCTAACTATAAATCAGCACCAACAGGGGCGCCGTTTTGCATCCAACCGGGTCCCCTCTTGGACGACAGTTTCTTTCGTGATTTCAATCGATTACGGCATACCGTGCCGGGGGCCCCTTCGGTGCAAAATCACAGCCGTGACCCCGATCCTGGTTCCACTCCTCCTGCCGTGGCTCATTTGATGGCGGGGCGAGCCAGTCGCGGCCGGGTATCACGCGCCTGGCGCAACGACCTTTTGAAAAGAACGCAGCGCTCTGTCACGTTTGCCGATCGCCGTCGACTAAATCGGTGAGTGCGCCTCTGCTCTCGACCAGAAGCTTCGGTCTTGCCAACGTCGGTCAACACCGGCACTCTCAGTATCGGCAAGGGCGCCATCCGGTGAACGTCGGCCGACTTTTGATCGTTCAAACGACCGGCAAAGAAACAATCGCGCCGAAGGAGTGTCTCCATGAGCAGCTCGACCATTATTCTCCTTGCTGTGATCGTCGTTGTCGTTCTTTGGGCGGTCAGCGTCTACAACGGCCTCGTCTCCATGCGGCAACGCGTCAACGAGGCTTTTGCCGACGTAGACGTGCAACTGCGGCAGCGCCATGACCTCATTCCCAATCTGGTCGAGACGGTGAAGGGCTACGCCGCGCACGAGCGCGGCACGCTCGACGAGGTCGTCAAGGCGCGCAATGCGGCGGTCGCCGCGCAGGGGCCGGCGCAACAGGCGGCGGCCGAGAACATGCTCTCGGGAGCGCTACGCCAGCTTTTCGCCCTCTCCGAGGCCTATCCCGATCTCAAGGCAAACGCCGAATTCCTGCAGTTGCAGGCGGAGCTGACCGACCTGGAGAACAAGATCGCCGCCGCGCGGCGCTTCTTCAACAATGCGGTGCAGGAATACAATACGGGCATCCAGCGATTCCCCGCCGCCCTGTTCGCCGCCTCGTTCGGCTTCGCGCCAAAGGATTTCTTCGACCTCGGCGAGGACCGCAAGACGCTGGGCGAAGCGCCGCAGGTGAATTTCTGAGCCTCACACAAACGCAGTGAGCCGCCATGGCCGCTTATGGTCTCTACTCTCATATCCAGTCGAACCGGCGCCGTTCGATCATCCTCCTCGTCGGCATGTTCCTGCTCGTCTACGTGCTCGTCTATGCCGGCGCGCTGGCCGCCGAGGCGCTGTCGGCCAGTGCCGACCTCAACACGCTGATGCAGCAAGCCTGGATCGACCTGCTCCACGCGGCGCCGGTGGCGACGCTGGGCACGGCGCTCTGGGTGGCGATCGCCTATTATTTTCATCAAAACATGATCGACGCGCTGACTGGCGGCCGCGCGGTGCAGCGCACGGAACAGCCGCGGCTTTACAATCTTCTGGAAAATCTCTGCATCTCGCGCGGCATCGCCATGCCCAAGCTCAAGGTGATGGAGAGCGACGCGCTCAACGCCTTCTCCACCGGGATG
>JBEKLU010000057.1:0-32161 GCA_050010035.1 Roseiarcus sp. | reverse complement strand
AACGTCAACAGGTAGGCGGCGAAGTTATCGCGATCGTTCTCGGTCTGAAAGCCGACAAGATCGTAGTATGTAAGGGCGCCGAGAATCTCTTCGTGGTGCGGCAACGTGCGCAGAATGTCCAATGGCGCGCAGGGGATGTGCAGGAAGAAACCGATCGGATTGAGATGCCCTCGAGCGCGCAGTTCGCGCGCCAACGGCATCAGGTGGTAGTCGTGCACCCAAAGGACATCGTCATCTCTAATGAAGGCGCTGAGCTTGTCGGCGAACAGGCGATTGACCCGCATATAGCCTGAGTGGTCGGCGCGCGAATATTCTTGCAAATCGACGCGATAGTGCAGGATGGGCCACAGGACCCGGTTAGCCAGCCCATTGTAATATTCTTCAAAATCATTTTTCGACAGATCGATGACGGCATAGGTTATGTGATTGCGCTCGACGGTGCGCGGTTCCGCTGTTTCCGTCTCGTCGATGTTGCCGCTCCAGCCGAACCACACGCCTGTGCGGTTTCTCAACGCCGCCTTCACCGCGACCACGAGCCCTCCCGCCATCTGTTTGCTTCCCGGCTCGGGCACGGCGACTCGGTTCGAGACGATGATTAGACGCGGGCCCATGCTTCCTCCCAACTCGACGACAGACGGGTTGCCGTGTTGATGATCCCCGCCATCGAATACGCTTGCGGGAAATTGCCCCAAAGCTCTCCGGTCTCCGGGTGAATGTCCTCGGACAACAGCCCGAACGCATTGCGCCGCCCGAGAATGGCCTCGAACATTTTCCGCGCCTCGTTCTTGCGCCCGATGAGGCAAAGCGCGTCCATGTACCAGAAATTGCATGCCAGAAATGCTGTTTCGGGCGCGCCGAAGTCGTCGTATGCAGTATAGCGCATGATGCGCCCGTTGCGCATCAATTCGCTTCCTATGACGTCGCAAGTGCTGCGAAAGCGCGGGTCCGTCGACGCAAGCAGACCGAGTTCGGCGCACAACAGTACGCTTGCGTCGAGATCGGGATGTCCGAGAGCGCCGGTCAGCGCGCCGCGTTTCTCATCCCACGCCTCAGCGAGAATCTTGTCTTTGATCGCGACCGCGTGCGCATCCCAATATTGCGCCCGGTCCGAAAGGCGCAACCGACGTGCAATTTGCCCGAGGCGATCACATGCGGCCCAGCATAGCGCCGCAGAATACGTGTGCACCCTGGCGCGCCCACGATATTCCCAAATGCCCGAGTCTGGCTCAAACGCGTACTGAAGCGCATGCTCGCCGAGCGGCTCAAGGCGCCGAAAGAGCGCTTCGTCCCCCATTTTCGGCAGACGTTCATCAATAAACATTTGCATCGCCCCCAGTACGACGCTGCCATAGGCGTCGTGCTGCGTTTGGGTCGCGGCTTGGTTGCCCACGCGGACAGGACCATGCCCCATGAAGCCCTTGAGATCGGGCGCCACTGTTTCTTCGAGGGAACTGAACGGCACGATGCCATGCACAGGTCGCATCCGCGTCACGCCAGCGGCGGCGATGGTGGTGAAATAGTTGATGTAGGATTCCATCATGTGGGTGGAGCCCAACCGGTTCAGCGCCTCGACGACGAAAAATGCGTCTCGCAGCCAGCAGTAGCGATAGTCCCAAGTGCGTTGCGTCGATGGCGCTTCGGGGATCGAAGTCGTATGGGCGGCGACGATGGCGCCGGTTTCCTCGTAGTTGCAGAGCTTGAGCGTGATCGCCGCGCGGACGACCGCCGATTGCCACTCGAACGGCACGGCGAGATGGCGCACCCACTCGAGCCAGTGCTCACGCGTGCGATCGAGAAATTCCCGACTTGTCACGTCGATCGCGCTGCGGAACGGATCGTCCTGTCCGAAAATCAAATTGACGGGCTGGGTCAATACGAAATCGATCTCGGACGTGATGTAGGACAGCGGCGCGTCCGTGGTCAGGCGCATCACCTCGGCGCCGCCGAGGTAGCGGATATGATTCGATCCAACGACGAATTCATCGACCGGACGACCGTAGTTGCACGTCGGCCTGACTTTGATCGCTATGCGCGGCAGGCCGTGCAGCGGCTCGATGCGCCGTATGATCTGCGGCGGCCGGAAAGTGCGTTCGTAACGATCGAACCGCGGCGCGAAGTCCGTGACGCGCACTTGTGCGCCGTGCGCATCCGTCAGAACGGTTTCAACGACGGCGGTGTTGCGCAGGTATTTTGCATTGGAATCGACGAGGTCCGCGAGCGCCACCTCGCAAAAGCCCTTCTCCTCGTCGCCCGCGAGCAGTCTCGAAAAGACGGGATCGGAATCGAAACGCGGAAAGCACCACCAAACGATGCGAGCGTAACGATCGACGAGCGCCGCAACTCGGCAATTGCCGATCAGCGCGAGTTCGAGGTTTTGAAATTTCTCTTGCACTTGATCGCTCATGGGCGCGCCATTTGTGCGGCTGAACGGGCGAGCCAATCGCGGACCAACGACGGCTTAGAAAATACTGCGCTGACGCCGGGCCTAACCTGGCCGACTGAATAGGCCGCGCCGTGGCGCTGGACGACCGCCGCGAAACCCGCCTCGTCGGTCCCATCGTCGCCGACGAAGATCGGGATCCGGCCGACGAACGGCGAGCGCGCGAGAAATCGATTGATCGCCGAACCCTTGTCGAACCCTCGGCCTTTGATTTCGAACGCAAGGCGCGCGTCGATGATTTCCACGTCGGGAATCGCCTCGGCGGCGACGAGCTGTCGCAGAACCTCCCCCAAGTCCGCTCCGCAGTTCGGCGCGGCTCTGTAGTGCACCGCGAAACTGAAGCGCTTGTTTTCCGCGAAGGCGCCGGGAAAATCCGCGAGCGACTCGTTCAAGGACCGCCAGAGCCGGGCGGGCAAGGCGGCGGCGGCCGCGTCGACGATGACGGGCGTCAGCGGATCGTAGCGAATTTCGGCGCCATGAACGCCGCTCGCTCGCAGGCGCAGCGGCGAAAACAGCCGATCGAGATCCGCTAACGTTCGTCCGCTGACGAGAGCGAGCGCGCCGCCGAGCGCCCGTTCGATGTCGGCGATGCATTCGACGAGCCCGCGAGGAACAACCACTGCCGTCGGGGACGCGGCAAGATCGAGAAGAGTGCCGTCCACGTCCAGGAAGAGCGCCGTCCGGTCGGGCTGGAGCGCATCAATGCTCACTTTCGACATGTGCGCTCTCTCGATTGCCCCGTAAACGCCGTCGACGCGGCTGCAGAAGACGTTGGCCGAATTCGGTGTGCGCTCCATGGTCGAATTGCACGAAAACCCGTAACCCGATATTACGCGGCGCCATCACCCATGCCGGCATTTTGGCCCCGTTCCAGCTCGAATCCGCTAGCGCGCGCGACGACATCCGTATCATTAGTTGCGGGCGGGTCCCAGCCGTAGAGTCGGAATCTACTCAGATCGGCCCCCCGCGAAATCGCCGACCGGTCGGAAGTCAGGAAACAATACGGCCGCAGGTGCGACGGTGCTTGCTGGGCCTGATTTTGACGTGGTCGCGCGACGAATTCGCATGACATCCGCCGGTCGACGTCGATAGCTGGTGAAGCCAACGAAAATTCTCGAGGCAGAAATTGCCTTGAAAAATCAACAGCGTAATTTCTTGACGGCGTCTCTGCCGGAACATGCTGGCGCGGAGGAGAAATTTGCCGGTCGTTTCAAGGCGTTATATCATCAAGAAACAATCGAGTGGGAGTGAGGAGAGTCGGCGCTTTTCGGATACTTTCGGTGTTTCTAGCGTAGGTTAGCGGGAAGTTCTCGTCGTCGACTACGTCGATGAGACGGTCCCCGTGCTGGCGCGTATGGCGGCAGAGCGGCGAACTGGATATAGGGCGCTCGGCTACTCTGTTGAATAGGTCGTGTCCGATTCGGAACCCGTACCGTGGTCGCGAAAACGGTAGTGCGCCGATCGTCGATTTCGTGGAGACGGGTCGCCGGGCATTGTTGCAAATATCGGAGTAGCGCGCCAGCGCCGCGGAAAAGGCGTCGGACGCCAGATCGATGTCTCGCGGGAACCTCTTGCTGAATGGAACGTGCTGCGATGAAAGCCGAGCGCCGAAACCCGAATTCCGCCACCAAGCCGAGCAAGGAAACCAAGCTCTCGCGCACCCACGCGCCCGCCGATCTGTCGCCGGTGGACTGGCAACGCGGCTTGCGCCGCCAGTTCGGCCGCGAGCAGGCCTTCGGGCTCGAAAACCTGACCAGCGAACCGTTTTTCTCCGAGTTTCGGGTCAGCAATCCTGTTTCGAAATCCAGCTATCGCGTGGCGATTCGAGGCTTGGGGCCGGGCGGCAATTTCTGTTCCTGCCCGGATTACGCCACCAGCGAATTGGGCACCTGCAAGCACATCGAATTCACGCTTGCCCGGCTGGAGAAGAAGCGCGGCGCCAGGGCGGCGTTCAAGCGCGGCTACCTGCCGGCGTTTTCCGAGCTGTACTTGCGCAACGAAGGCCGACGCCGCGTGCATTTTCGCGCCGGAACAGATTGCCCGCCGGAGCTGCGCGAGGCCGCCGCCGCTCTGTTCGACGTCGAGCGCGACGGGATGCTGCCGGACGAGCGCCTTGGCGAGCTGGAGCCTTTCATGGCCGCGGCGGCGAAGTGCGGTCATGAATTGCGCGCCTACGACGACGCGCTCGATTTCGTCGCGGGAAGGCGGGACGCGGACCGGCGCGCTTCGAAGCTCGAGCAGTTGTTCCCGCGCGGCGCGGCCGATCCCAAGCTGCTGGCGCTTCTGAAGGCGCCGCTCTATCCCTATCAGGCCGAGGGCGCGCTGTTCGCGGTGCGGGTCGGCCGGGCCCTGATCGGCGACGATATGGGACTGGGCAAGACCATACAGGCGATCGCCGCGACGGAAATACTGGCGCGGCATTTCGGCGTCGCGAAAGTGCTGGTGATCTGCCCGACCTCGCTCAAGTACCAGTGGCAGAGCGAGATCGTGCGTTTCTCGGGGCGACAGGGCGAAAACGCGGCGCGCGTCATCGCCGGCGGTCGGGCGCAGCGGCAGAAGGACTACGCCCTGGACGATTTCTGCAAGATCACGAACTACGAGAAACTCAAGCCCGATCTCGACCTGATCGCCGCCTGGGCGCCCGAACTGGTGATCGTCGACGAAGCGCAGCGGGTGAAGAACTGGAACACCATCGCGGCGCGCGCCTTGAAACGCATCGACAGCCCCTATGCGATCGTGCTTACCGGGACGCCCCTGGAGAACAAGCTGGAAGAGCTGATTTCCATCGTCCAGTTCGTCGACCAGCACCGGCTCGGGCCGACCTGGAAGCTGCTGCACGAGCATCAGGTCAAGGACGAAGCCGGGCGCGTCACCGGCTACACCGGGTTGGAGAAGATCGGCCAGACGCTGGCGCCGATCATGCTGCGCCGGCGCAAGTCCGAGGTGCTGCGGCAACTGCCCAGCCGGACCGACCAGAACCTGCTGGTGCCGATGACCGAGATGCAAATGCTCTATCACCAGGAAAACGCCGACGTGGTGGCGCGAATCGTCCAGCGCTGGCGCAAGACCAAGTTCCTGTCGGATCAGGATCAGCGGCGGCTGACCTGCGCCTTGCAGAACATGCGCATGTCGTGCAACAGCACCTATCTGCTCGACCAGGAGACCGACCATGGCGTCAAGGCCGACGAATTGGCGGCGCTGTTCGACGATTTGTTCGCCGAGCCGAAGGCCAAGGCGGTGGTGTTTTCGCAATGGACGCGGACCCACGACATCGTCATCCGCCGCCTCGAAGCGCGTGAGTTCGGCTACGTCAGCTTCCACGGCGGCGTGCCGTCGGACAAGCGACCGGCGCTGGTCGAGCGGTTTCGTGACGACCCCGCCTGCCGTGTGTTCCTGTCCACCGACGCTGGCAGCACGGGCCTCAATCTGCAGCATGCTTCGACCCTGGTGAACATGGACTTGCCGTGGAACCCGGCGATCCTCGAACAGCGCATCGCGCGGATCCATCGCATGGGCCAGACACGGCCGGTGCAGATCGTCAATTTCGTGGCGAAGGGCACCATCGAGGAGGGCATGCTTTCGGTGCTGGCGTTCAAACGCTCCTTGTCGGCAGGAATTCTCGACGGCGCCAGCGGCGAGATTTCGCTCGGCGGTTCGCGTCTCAACCGCTTCATGAAGGACGTGGAAAACGTCACCGGGGGTATGGGCGAGGGAGAGGCCGTGACGCCGGCCGAGGAGGTGAGGAATATCGTCGCCGGCGATGACGCCGGATCCGTGGAAGATGTAAACGCGGACATAGACATTGGCGCTGGCGAGACGGCGATCGCGCGGACTGACGGGGCCGAAGCGCCGGCGCGTGACGCAGTCCCCGATCCGTGGCGGGCCTTGGCGCAGGTCGGCGCCCAGTTCGTCGCCGCTCTGGCGGCCGCCAACGATCCCGGCGCTCCGGCGCACCCATGGATTGAGCGGGATCCAGCCACCGGCGTTCAAAACCTCAAAATGCCGCTGCCGCCGCCGGAGATCGCGAGACAACTCGCCAATGCGCTTTCGGCGCTCGCGGACAGCTTGCGGGGCAGGGTCGCGTGACGGGCGGTGGCGGCAGAACGCATGACCGCTTCAGTTGGCAGACTGGCCCCTTCGGTTCAATACAGCATATGCGCACGGTCACTCTGATTCCTGGGTTGAAGTTGTGGCCTGCACCTTCCCGATCGGATCACGCCGCCACCACCGAAATTCTCCCCGCCGCCCGCGACCTCGGCTTGTTCCTGATCACGATCTCCACGTCCTGATCGAGCGCGGTCAGGAAGACCATCAGCCGCTCTACCGAGAAGCCGTCGAGCTTGGTATTGGTCAGCGCCGACGCCTTCGGCTCGTTGACGCCGAGCTTGGCGGCCGCCGCGTCCTGCGTCAGGCGCCGCCGCGCGATCACGCCGTTGACGGCCAATGCGTCGCCGGCGCCGCGGATGACCGCTTCCCCCGCGCGCGATGCGTTCACTTGACTTGCAGCGTCAGCTCGAACCGGCCGAACGGACCCTCGGACATGGTGTTGGCGTGGAGGAGGATCACGTAGGCGCCGGTCGCCGGCAAAGCGAAGGGCGTATCCACGTCGACCCCGCCGCCGCCCCCATTCGGGAACGTGATGGGGATGCCGGGCCCGCTCTTGATATTCCCGCCGACGATATGGATCGTCAGCGTCTGCCCGGCTCTGGCCTCGAACGTGAAGTAGTAGTCCGGGCGCTCGCCGGAAACCGAGCCGCTGGCGCGGATCGACGTCGCGCCCGGCGCCATCTTCAGGACGACCGGGCACGCCTCCGCCCCGGGCGTGCAGGCCGGCGCGGCGGTCGCCGCCGAGAGGCCGCCGACGGCCATGACGCAGGCGGCGAGCGCGGCGAAGCGCGGCGCGCGGCCGATCGGCATGCGAAAACGTCCCATCCCTGTTCTCCTCGCTCGAGCGATTCGAGACCGTTTCAGCACGGCCCGACGCGAAGAGTTTCGCACATCCGCGCTACGCGCTCCAACCCGGGCCATTGCGCCGCTTCGGCGCCTCGCGCCCGCGCTTATCGCCAATAGCTTTCCATCAGTTCGGACGCCCAGGCGGGCTCGACGACTTCCTCTCGCGGCAGGAAGCCGCGCATGCAGGGCTTGATGTCGATGACCGGCGTGCCGTCGACGGCGTCGAGGCCGCTGACCTGGATCGTCGCGCCGCGCACCGCGAGCAGCTTGCAGATAGTGACGCCGATCCGGTTGGGGCGGTCCTTGCCGCGCTGGGCGAATATGCCGACCTTCGGCCAATCGGCGCGCCCGCGCGGATGTCGCGCCGATGTGACGATCGCGCTGTCGGCGACGAGATGGAAGAGAAAGACGACCTCGACGTGGGAGAAGCCGTCGAGCCCGGCGAGGGACTCCGGGCCGAATTCCGGGGCCAATTCGATCGAGGCGACGACGCGATCCCAGGCGTCGTCGATCGGCTGCGCCCGGCCGCCGCGCACGTGGCCGACGGGGCGCAGTTGAATGAGCGCGCTCATCGGCCCGCTCCGGCTTCGACGAACGCGATGCGCTTCGACAGCGTCTTGGGCGCCGGGCACAGCCGGATCGCTTTCAACAGCAGGCTTCGCTCGGCGTCCGAGAGCGCGCCTTTCAGATCGATCGTCGAGCGGAACATCGTCTCGTCGCCGGCCGAGCGATCGACCTCCACCGTCGCGTCGGCCGACTCGAGCGCCAGGCCGCGTTCGTCGGCGATCATCCGCAACGTGATGGCTATGCAACTGGCGACCGCCGCCTCGAGGAGTTGGTGCGGGCGCACGCCGTCGCCTCGGCCGGTGGGCGGCGTCGTGTCGGCGTCGATTCTGCGCTCTCCGGCGGACACGATCGTCTTCGTCGCGCCCGCGGCGCCGCTCGCAACAATCATCTCGGTCTCCTGGGAAATTTGCGTCCGTCGCGGACGGTCGCGCCGCGACTATAACGGGGCCGAGCGCGGCGCGACAGCTCGGCGATCGGCGCGCCGGCCTACGGCGCCGCATTCTCTCGCGCGCGACGCGCCTCGTAGGCGCCGAGGTGCGCGCAGGCGATGCGCAGCAGGGGCGCGCGATCGGCGCCCGCGAGCCCGGCCCGACGCATGAGGTCGCCGAGGATATGGTCGCCCTCGGTGGGGGCGCCGCGTTCGATGTCGCGCAGCATCGAGGCGGCGAGCGGCGAGCCGAGCGCGGTCAACATCGCTCGGATCCGCTCGAGGAACTCGGGGCGGGGCGCGAACCCCTGGAGCGCTGCGACGCCGGCGCACTCGTCGACGAGCGCGTCGGCCAAATCCGCCGCGCCCGCCGCTGCGATATCGCCGATCGTGGCGCGCATCAGGCAGGTGATCCCGGCGGCCGTCGCGATGAACGCCCACTTCTCCCACATCTCCTGCACGATCGCCTCGCTGAGCGCCCCGTCGAACTTGGCGCCGGCGAAGGCGGCCGCGATCGCCTCGGCGCGGGCGGAGCGGGCGCCGTCCCGCTCGCCGAACCGCAGCGTATGGATGTCGTTGAGGTGGATGACCCGGCCCTGCGCGTCGAGGGTGGTCGAGATCGTGCACCATCCGCCTAGCACCCGGTCGCGGCCAAAGCGCGCGTCGAGCGCCTCGATGTGGCGCATGCCGTTGAGCAGCGGCACGATCGCCGTGCCTGGGCCGACCGCCGGGGCGAACGAGTCCATCGCGCCTTCGAGATCGTAGGCCTTGCAGCTCAACACGACGACGTCGAACGGCTCGTTCAGTTCGCTCGCGAGCAGGCGCGGCGGCGCTGGCAGCGCCGCGTCGCCGAAGCGGCTGCGGATCGTCAGCCCGGCGCCGGCGAGCTCAGCCGCGCGCCGCGGGCGCACGAGGAAGGTGACGTCGCGGCCGGCCTCGAGCAGCCGGCCGCCGAAGTAGCCGCCGATCGCGCCGGCGCCGACAACGAGGAAGCGCATGCTCGTCTGCCCCTTCATGGCCGTCCGCGCCGACGGCCGCCGCCTGAAACCTCGCGCGAAACGCCCAATCTTAGGCCGGCCGCCGACGGCATGACAACGCCAGGCCCGGCACCGCCGCCGTAGCCTGTTCGCCTCGGGCGACGAAACGCTCTAGGACGCGCGCCGGGATATTGATATGGGGTGGCGCCTCGTCCGGCGCCCGTCGCCGCCGGCGGACGATCCGGCAGAGCGACGAGCGGAACCGCCGATGAACAAGACCGAGCTTCGCGCCGCGATCTGCCTGGCGGCCGTGTTCGCCACGCGGCTGCTCGGGCTGTTCATGATCTACCCGGTGTTCGCGCAGCTTGCGCAGGGCCTCCCTGGCGCGACCCCGCAGATGATCGGTCTGGCGCTCGGCGCCTACGGCTTGGCTCAGGGCCTCCTTCAGATCCCGCTCGGACTTCTCTCCGATCGCTTCGGACGCAAGCGAGTGATTTCGGCGGGCCTGGCGCTATTCGCTCTCGGCAGCGTCGTGGCCGCGCTCGCGACCTCGATCGAGGGCGTGCTGCTGGGGCGCGTCCTGCAGGGCGCCGGCGCGATCGGCTCATCCGTCCTGGCGATGGTGGCGGACCTCACGCGCGACGAAGTGCGCACGCGCGCGATGGCCGTGGTCGGGATCACGATCGGCATGTCCTTCGGCCTGGCGGTCCTCATCGGTCCGCCGCTCGCCGCCGCGGTGGGGCTGTCGGGCATCTTCTGGTTCACCGCCGGGCTCGCCTTCGCCGGGATCGCCGTCACCCTCGGCCTGGTCCCGACGCCCGCCCGGACGGTGGCGCGCGGGACCGCATCGTCGAGCTTTGTCAGGGTGCTGCGCGACGGCGAGCTGCTGCGGCTCGATTTCGCCATCTTCACGCTGCACGCCGTCCTCACCGCCAGCTTTCTGGTCATTGCCCGCGTCCTGTCGGGGGCGCTCGACATGACCGACGCGGACCAATGGAAATTCTATTTGCCGGTGATGGTCGCCGCGATGGCGCTAATGGTCCCCGCGATCATCGTCGCCGAAACGCGCGGACGCATGAAGGAAGTGTTCGTCGCCGCCATCGCAGTGATCGCGGCGAGCCTGACGGCTCTCGCGGCGTTCCGCGCCAGCGCCGTCGCGGCGACGGCCGCGCTGACCGCGTTCTTCACCGCCTTCAACGCCATGGAGGCGATGCTGCCTTCGCTCGTCACCAAGTTCGCTCCCGCCGACGCCAAGGGCGCGGCGACCGGCGTCTACTCGACGTCGCAGTTCCTCGGCATTTTCGTCGGCGGCGCCGGCGGCGGCTGGATGCTGGCGGCGGGCGGCGCGACCGGCGTCTTCGCCTTCGCCATCGCGCTGCACGCTCGTTTGGCTGGCGGTGGCGCTCGCCATGCGCCGGCCGGCGCCCGGGCGGAGCCGCGCGGCGTCGGGCGAGCCCGCCGAAGTCGGAGAACGGTGACCGCGCCGGGCGCGCTACTTGATGAACGTGCCGTCGCGCAGGTCCATCAGCGCTTTCAGGATTTCGGCCTGGGTGTTCATGACGATCGGGCCGTGCCAGGCGATCGGCTCGCGCAACGGCCGTCCGGAGACGAGGAGGAAGCGGATGCCCTCCTCGCCCGCCTGGACGCTCACTTCGTCGCCCGAGTCGAACACCACCAGCGAGCGATTGCCGACTTTATCGCGCACCAGGATTTCCTCGCCGCCGACCAGGCTTTCGCTGAGCGCGCCGAAGGGTTTCGAGGCGCCGTCGAACGAACCCGAGCCCTCGAAGATATAGGCGAAGGCCTGGCGGTAGGTCTCGACCGGCAACCTCTTGCGCTTGCCCGCGGGAACGAAGACGTCGAGATAGCGCGGCTCGGCGGCGACGTCGTCGACCGGGTCCGCCTTGCCCCAGAACTCGCCGCAGATCACGCGCACGCGCGTCCCGTCGTCGTCGACGACTTCGGGAATGTCGTGGCTCGTCACGTTCTGATAGCGCGGCGCCGTCATCTTCAGCCGCGAGGGCAGGTTGGCCCAGAGCTGAAAGCCGTGCATGCGGCCTTGTGGGTCGCCCGTCGGCATTTCCTGATGCAGGATGCCGCTGCCCGCCGTCATCCACTGCACGTCGCCGGCGCCGAGCACGCCGGCGTTGCCGAGGCTGTCGCCGTGCGCCACCGAGCCGGCGAGCACGTAGGTGATCGTCTCGATGCCACGATGGGGATGCCAGGGAAAGCCGGCCATGTAGTCGCTGGGCGTGTCGCCGCGAAAATCGTCCATCATCAGGAACGGATCGAAATCGGAGGTGTCGCCGAAGCCGAAGGCGCGTCGCAGCCTGACGCCTGCGCCCTCCAGGGTCGGCTTCGATTGGCTGATGCGCTTGATCGGGCGGATGGACATGGCGGCGAACTCGTCGTGTGGGAAAGAGGCCGTATTTGGGGGCGAGGGCGCCGAAGGTCCAGAGGGCGGGCTTGCAATTGCGCAATCGTGGCGGCGCTTCGGCGCGGCGCGGCGGACGAGCGCTCGCCACGGCAAGGATTTCCAAATAATTCCAAGTCTTTTGCAAACTTTTCCAAGGAAAATCCAAGGAAAATCCAAGGATTTCCAAACTTTTTCCTTGGCGGTTTCGTTTGATATCAATGGATTGCGGGCGGAAAGCCCGGTTTTGCGTTTTTCCGTTCGCTACGGCGTTCGGCGGCCCGACCCGGCGCGATCGGCGCCATTCTGAATTCCAGTGAATAGCGTAGCGCAGTTTCAGATTTTCTAGAAGAAAATGTTGCGCGCTTTCGAGGACGGCCGGGCAAAGAAATCGGTCGTCCCGGCGAAAGCGCTACGAAATGCACACAACTCGGCCGCGGCGCGGAAACTCCCCCAGCCCCTACCTCTCCCCGCAAGCGGGGAGAGGGGAAGAACGGCGCCGCCGCGCCCCTCTCCCCGCCAAGCGGGGAGAGGTAGGGTGAGGGGCCTGGGGATTGGCCACAAGCGGCGCTAAGATGTGTGCACACCGTAGCGCGAAAGCGGAGATCCAGAACGAGTGGCCGCCGCCGGCGGCCGGACTCTGGATGCCCGCGCTCGCCGGCATGACGACCCGGCGCGGCGGCTCGACGCCTGCCGCGCCGGCGTCTCGCGCCAAAGAACTTCCCGCCCCGGCGCGAAATCGCCTTGTCCGCCGCGTGGGATCGGGGCATCGTGTCGGCGGCGATCGATCGGGTTGCGGAGGGCGGCTCGCGCCGCGCCGGGGGCCGCCAGTCGGGGGCGTTGGCGATGCTCGATCCGGTCGGGTTCTGGAGCTACGCGCGTCAGGACGACGCGCACAGCGACGGGCAGTTGAGCCAACTGCGCGCGATCGTCGGCAAGCAGATCGGCTTGCAATTCGGCGCCGAGGTCACGCTGTGGCAGGACATCGCCGCCATCCCCTACGGCGCGGATTGGGCGGAGGCGATCGAGCGCACCATCGGGCAAACGACGTTCTTCATCCCGATCGTCACCCCGCGCTTCCTCAAGAGCCGCTATTGCCGCGAGGAATTCCTGTCGTTTCGGCGGCGGATGCAGGCTCTCGGCCGCGGCGACCTGATTTTCCCGGTGCATTACGTCGACGTCGCCGACGTCCGCCCCGAGGAGACGCTGTTCGGCGACGATCTCGCGGCGCTGAAACGCTCGCAATGGATCGACTTCCGCCCGCTGTTTTACGCCGACCCGAAGTCGCAGGAGGTGCGGCGCTGGGCAGGCGAACTGGCGGGCGACGTTTTGAAGGCGCTGCGGCGGCCGGTGGCGGCGGCGCCCGAACGTGCGGCGTTGCATGAGGCGCCGAGAGCGACTGAGGCAGAAAGGATCGAGGAAACGCCGCCCGTCGCGCCGGAAATTGCGCCGCCGCCGAAGCCGCTGCGGCCGGCCCCCCAACCGCCGGCACCCGTCGCGGGCGCGGCCGCACCCGAGGAACCGGCGGCTTCGCCAGCCCCGGCGGCGGAGGTGCGAGCGATCCCGCGCGAGGCTGCGCCGGCGACGCCAAGCGTGGAATTGCCGGTGCTTCGCCCGGCGCCGCTTTCGCCGGCCGCCGAGCGCCGAGCGCCAAGCGCCGCCCCGCCCGCGCGCGAAGAGCCGGCTGCCTCGCAAGCGTCCGCGCCAGAGGCTGCGCCGGCACGCGCAAATGGCGAATTGCCGTTGATCAGCTCGGCGCCGCGCGGCCCGCAACGGTGGTCGGGCGTGATTGTCGCAGTCGTCACGCTGGTCGGTGTCGTCGCGGCGATTCTCGGCGTGATCGCAATACGGGCCCCGTCCGGGCTCGCGACGGCTCCGACGCAGACCCCGACGGCCGTCGCGTCGCCCGCTAACTCGGGGGCTTGCGACGGTTCCCGCGCCCCCCTGGCGCCGCTCTCGTCGCGAGCGCCTGGCGTCTTGTCGGCGGCGGAGCAATGCGGGCTGAAGCCGAAAGACGTCTTCCGCGAATGCGCGGATTGTCCGGCGATGGTCGTGCTGCCGGCGGGCTCGTTCACCATGGGCTCGCCCGCGAGCGAGCCGGGCCTCTCCGACTTCGAGGTTCCGCAGCATGAGGTGACGATCGCAAAGCCGTTCGCGGTCGGCGAGTTTACGGTGACGGTCGACGAGTTCAAGGCGTTCGTCGCGGCCACGCGCTACGACGCCGGATCGGCGTGTTACGCCTGGAACGGCGGGTCTTTGGAATTGCTATCGAACCGCTCCTGGCGCGCTCCGGGATTCGAGCAAACTGGGTCGCACCCGGTGATTTGCGTGAACTCGAACGATGCGCAAGCCTACGCCAAGTGGCTGTCCGGCAAGACCGGCGAGCCCTATCGACCGCTTACCGAGGCCGAATGGGAATATGCGGCGCGCGCCGGCGCGACGACGACCTATTATTGGGGCGACGAGATCGGCAAAGGCAACGCCAATTGCGATGGCTGCGGCAGCCAGTGGGACAACAAAGGGACGTCGCCGGTCGGCTCGTTCAAGCCGAACGCGTTCGGGCTCTACGACATGGCGGGGAACGTCTGGCAATGGGTTCAGGATTGCTTTCATGGCGATTACAGCGGAGCGCCCAGCGACGGCTCGGCGTGGACAACCGGCGATTGCAGTGGCCGTGTCGTTCGCGGCGGTTCTTGGAGCAACGATCCGCGGGGCCTCCGCGCGGCCAACCGCTACACGTTCACCTCCGACCACCGGATCAACGACTTGGGCTTCCGGGTCGGGCGGACGCTTGCCCCTTGAGTCTTTGCCTCTTTACGTGTTGGGTCGAGGGCGAAGCCCTGGTCGAAATTTCCTAGACCGCTCCCCTTGTCGGCGGCCCCGGCGCCACTTCCCCCCTCGCGGGGGAAGGGGCCCGCTCTTCGAGAGGCGCGAGTCGCCCGGCGCGAAAGAACTTCGCGCCCCGATGCGGAAACGCCTTGTCCGCCGCGTGAGATGGGGGCACTTTGTCGGCGGCGGTCGGTCGGGTCGGAGAAGGCGGCTCGCGCCGCGCCGGGGGACGCCAGGCGAAGGCGTTGGCGATGCTCGATCCCGTAGGCTTTTGGAGCTACGCGCGTCAGGACGACGCGCACAGCGACGGGCAGTTGAGCCTATTGCGCGCGATCGTCGGCAAGCAGATCGTTCTGCAATGCGGCGTCGAAGTGACGCTGTGGCAGGACATCGCCGCCATTCCCTATGGCGCGGATTGGGCCGAGACCATCGAGCGCACCATCGGGCAAACCACCTTCTTCATCCCGATCGTCACGCCGCGCTTCCTGAAGAGCGAAAATTGCCGCGACGAATTCGTCTCGTTCCGGCGCCGGATGCAGAGGCTCGGCCGCAACGACCTGGTCTTTCCCGTCCATTACATCAGCGTCGACGACGTCAGGCCCGACGAGACGGTGTTCGGCGACGACCTCGCCGCGCTGCGCCGCTCGCAGTGGATCGATTTCAGGCCGCTGTTCTACGCCGACCCGAAATCGCAGGAGGTGCGGCGCTGGGCGGGCGAGTTGGCGGCCGACGTCTTGAAGGCGCTGCGGCGGCCGATGGCGACGCGCACCGCGCCGGAGGGCGCGCATTCGGGCGACGGGCGGACCGTGATCGCGCCCGAGCGGGTCGAGGAAACGCCGCCGGCCGCGCCGGCCGTCGAGACGCCGCCGGCGACGCCTTCGCCGGCGCCCGACCGTCCAACGCCGAGCGTCGCCCCCGCTTCGCCCGAAGAGGCTGCGGCTTCGCCGACCGCGGCGACGCCTGCGCAAGCGCCGCAAGAGGCCGTTTCGCCGGGAAGCGGCGACGCCCGTTCGCCGCTCGCTGGTCCTGAGCCGGACGATCTGTCGAGAAAAAGGCGTCTGATCGCCGGGGTCGTCGCCCTGGTCGTCGTCGTCGCGGCGAGCGTCGGCGTGGTTGCGACGCGCGGACGTTATGGGCTCACGCCGTCGCCTAGCCCGTCGTCCACCAGCTCCGCGTCTCCAGCGTCGACCTCGGCTCCTTCGCCTGTCGCTTTGGGGGCGCCGACTGTGTCGCCCTCGCCGATCGCGGGGCAGACAATCGGCGCGACCGAATGGGGACATTGCCCGTGGGTTTCCCTGGCGCCTTTGGCGTCGCGGCCGCCAAGCGTCCTCTCGGCGGCGGAGGAATGCGGGCTGAAGCCGAAGGATCAGTTCCGGGAATGCGCGAATTGTCCTGTGATGGTCGTCGTTCCCGCCGGGTCGTTCACCATGGGATCGCCCGCGAGCGAGAAAGGCCGTTCCGACGACGAGGGCCCGCAGCACGACGCGCGGATCGGCAAGCCCTTCGCGGCAGCGGCTTTCACGGTCACATTCGACGAGTGGGACGCTTGCGTCGCCGACGGCGGCTGCGGCGGCTACAAGCCGAGCGATCAGGGTTGGGGCCGCGGCCGGCGGCCGGTGATCAATGTTTCCTGGAATGACGCTCAGCTATACGTCAAATGGCTGTCGAGCAAGACGGGCGAGCCATACCGCCACGGCTCGGAACTCAGGTTAACGACGATTTTGCCTTGACGCGGCGGCGTGATTCTCTCGGGGCCCTGATTCGCTTGGGGGCGCCACATGGACGACACAGCCGACTTTTTCGCCGACGAGGAGGTTCCTCGGGCGCGCGTAGCCCTGCTCTTGAAGCATTTTTCCAGGCTCTCGGACGAGCGCGAGCCCTGGCGGATCGTCTATCCCTTGGCCGAAGTCCTGCTGCTGCTGACCTGCGCCACCATCGCCTCTTGCGACGACTTCGACGATATCGTCGCCTGGGGCGAACATCATCTCGGTTTTCTTAAGATGTTCGCGCCGTTCCATCATGGAATCCCCTGCGAGCGGTGGCTGCGCACCCTGGTCAACCGGGTGGACCCTCTCACATTCGGGCGTTGTTTCGACGGCTGGATCAAGGCGCTGTGGCCGGGCCGGCACGACCTCATCGCCATCGACGGCAAGACCTCGCGCCGCACGCACGACAAGCGCAAGGCGCTCAAGGCGCTGCACACGCTCAGCGCCTATGCGACAAACGCCCGTCTCACGCTGGCGCAACTCAGCGTGCCCGAGAAAACCAACGAGATCACGGCCATCCCCGATCTGCTCGACCACCTGGCCGAGGCGGGCCAACTCGAAGGCGCCCTCGTCACCATCGACGCCATGGGATGTCAGGTCGAGATCGCCGCCGGGATCGTCGAGCACAAAGCCGAATTTCTGCTGCCGCTGAAGGGCAATCAGCCGACGATGGAAGCGGAGGTCGGCTCCTATTTCGACACCGCGCCGGCGGGCGAACTCGTCTCGAAGACCGCCATCGAGAAAGGCCATGGCCGCATCGAAACCCGCCTCTACACCGCCTCCCAAGAGGTCGAATGGATCAAGGCCGACAAGTCCTATCCGGGCCAACCGCGTTTCGAAAACATCAAGACGCTCGTTCGCGTTCTCAATCGAACCGAATACGCGGACCGATGCACCTTCGACACACGGCTCTATATCTCGTCCGCGCCGCTCGATATCGAACGGCTCGCGGCCGGCGCGCGCGGCCACTGGGGCGTCGAGAGCATGCACTGGTTGCTCGACATGGAGTTCAAGGACGATCTGTCGCGCTACCGCGCTGGCCACGGCGCCAAGAACATGGCCATCGTCCGCCGCTTCGCGCTCGGCCTCGTGCGCGCCAACAAAACAGCCGGAAGCGTCAAAACACGCAGAAAATCAGCGAGTTGGAATACGAATTTCCTTCTCGAAATCCTGCAAATGAAATAACCGTTAACCTGGAATCCGTGCCGTGGCCATACCGCCTGTTGAGCGAGTCCGAATGGGAATATGCGGCGCGGGCGGGAACGACGACGGCGTTTTGGCAAGGCGCGACGATTTCGCCGAACCAAGCGAATTATGACGGAACGCAAAGTTACAATGCCGGACCGACAGGTGTGAATCGAGGCAAAACGGTTCCCGTCGGCAGTTTCGCGCCGAACGCCTTTGGGGTTTACGACATGGACGGCAACGTATGGCAGTGGGTCGAAGACTGTTATCACGACAGCTACGGCGGCGCGCCGCAAGACGGCAGTGTTTGGACAGATGTAACATGTGAAACTCGGGTCGTTCGCGGCGGCTCCTGGGAGGACGATCCGTGGTACCTCCGCGCCGCGGGCCGCCTCAGGTACAGCCCTGTCCTCCGGATCACAGGTCTCGGTTTCCGGCTGGCCAGAACGTTAAATCCTTGATCTTTAGTCCCTTACGTCCTGACGACCGCGCCCGAGCAAAATCGCCTTGCGCTGGCGCCCGCCTTTGAAGTGCGCCGCCGCTGCGTGACGCGCGCCCCTTCCCCCCCTCGCGGGTGGCCGGCGGAGCCGGCCGGATGAGGGGGCACCGCAAGGCGCTCGTTGCAATCGCCGCGATCGGCGACGATTTTTGCCGCGTAAACCGGCCGCCGGGTCTCCTGGACGCGGAAGTGACGCGCCTTGCGGCGCGCCCCCTCATCCGTCACGCTTCGCGTGACACCTCTCAGCGAACGAGACGTTCGCCTGACACCCGCAAGGGGGGAAGGGGGCGGGCGCCGACGAGCTGCGTCGCGGCGGCGCCGGCGGCGGCGGCGTGGCGCAGGCATGCTTCCATGTCCTCGCCCTGCAGCCGCGCCGCCAGGAACGCGGCGACGAAGGCGTCGCCGGCGCCGGTCGAGTCGAGCGACTTCGCGGGGGGCGCGGCGACGCGCCAGCGGCGCTCGCCCTGGAACGCCTCGGCGCCCGCCGCGCCGCGCTTGACGACGACGAGGGGGTAGCAGGCGCTCAGGCGCTCGCCTTGCAGCGCGGGGTCCTCGGTTCCCGCCAGCACTTCCGCCTCCTCGCCGTTGGGGAACAGCATCGAGGCGCCGCGGGTCCACTCGAAAAAATTCGTCGCGCCGACTTCGCGCAGGAATTCGGCCGAAGCGGGGTCGACGCCGATCGGCTTGCCTTTCGCGCGGCGCATGACGTCGATCGCCGCGGCGCGCGGCGAGGGGGCGAAGAAGGAATAGCCGGAGAGGTGGATCAGCGCGGCGCTCTCGATCAGACCGTCGGGGATGTCGCTCGCCTGCAGCGCCTCGTTGGCGGCGCGGTCGGTGAGGAAGCTGCGCTCGCCCGAGGGGTCGACGAGCGCGATCAGGCGGCCGGTTTCGCGCGTCGCGTCGCCCGCCAGATGGGCGTCGACGCCGGCGCGGCGAAAGCGCGCGCTCTCGCGTTCGATGTCGGCCGCACCGACGCGGCCGACGAAATCGACGGCGACGCCGAAATGGGCGAGCCAGACCGCCTGGTTGGCCGCCGATCCGCCGGGGCGCTCGGCGATCTTGGCGCGCCGATCCGAGCCGACGGCGATCGGGCCTTCGAGACGCACGATCAAGTCGATCATAACGTCGCCGACGACGAGCGCTCGCGGCGCGCTCATCTAGAGCCGCGTCAGTTCGACGGCGAGCTGCGCGGCGAGAATGGCGTTGTTCTCGACCAGCGCCATGTTGGCCTCCAGGCTGCGCCCTTCGGTCAGTTCGACGATGCGGCCGAGCAGGAACGGCGTGACTTCCTTCTTGGCGACGCCTTGCGCCTTGGCCTCGGCGACCGCCTCGGCGATACGCTTTTCGATCGCGTGCGCGTCGAGCGCCTTGTCCTCGGGGATCGGGTTGGCGATCAAGAGGCCGCCGGGGCCGATCGCGCGCTGCAGGCGCACCATGCGCGCGAGGTCGTGCAGGCCGTCGCAGCGGTGGTCGAGCTTGACGCCGCTGGAGCGCGCGTAGAAGCCGGGGAATTCGTCGCAGCGGAAGCCGCAGATCGCCACGCCGTGCGACTCGAGGTATTCGAGCGTCTTGTCGATGTCGAGGATCGACTTCGCCCCGGCGCAGACGACGGCGACCTTGGTGCGGGCGAGCTCGACGAGGTCGGCGGAAATGTCGAAGGTCTCTTCGGCGCCGCGATGCACGCCGCCGATGCCGCCGGTGGCGAAAATCTCTATTCCTGCGAGTTCGGCGATGTACATCGTCGCCGCCACCGTCGTTCCCGCCGCGCCGTGGCGCGCCGCCACCGCGCTCAAGTCGCGGCGCGAGGCCTTGACGACGCCGCCCGAGAGGCGGCTCAGCCCCTCGAGCTCGGCGCGGTCGAGCCCGACCTTGAAGCGGCCGTCGATGAGCGCGATCGTCGCCGGCGTCGCGCCTTGCGCGCGCACCGCCTCCTCCAGCATCAAGGCGGTGTTGAAATTCTGGGGGTAGGGCATGCCGTGGGTGATGATCGTCGATTCCAGCGCGACGATCGGCCCCTTGGCGGCGAGCGCCTTGGCCGCGTCGGCCGACAGATCCAACAACGCCTTCGCCGCCATGCCTCTCGCCTTCGTCTCTTGCCGCGCCCGAGCGCCGAGCGAACCCCGTCCTGATTATCAGCATTCGCGGGCCGCGATCAAACTGCGGCTGCGCACACTTGGCGACAGCGCGGCTAATCGCCCCGCCCCTCATTCTGCCTCTCCCCGCAAGCGCTACGGTATGCACACAAGTCAATTTCCTGTTGCCGGCCAGACGGATATGCCTCATCAAGGCGCGCGCCCCTTCCCCCCTCGCGGGGGAAGGTGTCATCGCGTCAGCGATGACGGATGAGGGGGCGCGCCGCAAGGCGCGTTGTCACGATAAGGCGCAGTCGGCGGCAATTCTTGCGGTATGAGCCGAGAAACTTTCGCTGACGTCGAAGCGACGCGCCTTGCGGCGCCCCCCTCATCCGGCCGGCTCCGCCGGCCACCTTCCCCCGCAAGGGGGGAAGGGGCGCCTTCGACTTGTGTGAATCGCTTAGCCCGCAAGCGTCGCCAAATCTGTGCATGCCGTAACGCAATCAAACGCGCCGGGCCCTTTACGCGCGGCGCCGTTGCGGTAACGTGGGGGCCGAGGCGCCAGAGGCGGAGCATGGACGAGCGAAAACCCGATCACTTGAAGCCGGTCCCGCCGAGCCTGCGCGCCGCGATCCGCCGCGCGCGGGTCGAAAGCGCCGAACAGAGCCAGGCGGTCGCCGACCTGCGCGAGGCGGAGGTGGCGCGGCTCGAACTGCTGCTCGACGCCATCCGCCCGGTGCTCGATGAGGCGCCCGAGGCGGCCGACCTGTTCGATCCGGGCGTCGACCACGGCGAGCGGCCGCGGCTGTTCCTCGACATGATCGGCTTCGTCGACCTCGGCCATGACCGGCGCACCTATCGCTTCTTTCAGGACACGCGCCATGGCCGCGTGCTGATCGCCGAAAGCCCGTCGATCGAGCGGGTCGTCGCCGCGATCACCAATTACATCGCCCGCCGACTGGTCGAGCGCGAGAAGGCGCTCGCCTCGGATTGGCGCAGCCGCGACGCCCTGGAGGCCGACGTCGCGCCGAGCGCCCGTGTTTCGCGCTCTCCCGGCGCGGCGCGCGTCACGGACGGCGCCGCGCCGCCCGCCGCCGCGACGGCGCCTGCGGTCGAGCGCCGCTGGTGGCTGGCGGTCGCCGCCGACCTCTTCAGCTTCTTGTTGCTGACGCTCGGCTCGATCGCGTTCGTCGCGCTCGCGTGCCTGGGCGCCTACGCCGCCTGGAACGCCTGGGGGCGCGCGCTATGGGCGGCCCGGTTCGGCCCGCCGCCGATCTAAATCGCCGGCGCCTCGCGCTCGCCGATTTCGCCGCTGCCCGGCAACATGCCGCGCGCGCGCAGTCCGACGCGCCAGAATTCGCCGGCGCGCTCCAGGTGGACGAGATGATAGGCGGCGCGATGGCTGAGGTCCGCCGACGTGGCGACGGCGGACGGGACGCCGAGTATGGGGATGCGCCCGCCTTCGACGCGCGCGGCGGCCGAGGGCAGATGATGGACCATGCGCTCGTGCGCATGGCCGTGCAGGACCGCCTCGGCGCCGAAACGGCCGACGATGGTCTCGAGAGCGCGCGCGTCGGTCAGCCGGCGCAGCGGCGAGCCGCCGCGCGACAGCGGGGGATGATGGATCAGGATGACGCGCGCCAGGCCGCGCGCGCCGGTCTCTTGCAGGAGATCGCCGAGCTCGGCGATCTGGCGCGCGCCCAGTCGGCCGGTCGCCATCAGCGGCCCGGTCGGCACGCCCGAGTTGAGGCCGATCAGCGCGACCTCGCCGCGCACGCGCAGGTAGGGGAACCGATCGTTCCTGCCGGCGCCCGCGTCGCTCGATGTCCACGGCGCGAACGTCTTGGCCAGACATTGCACCGCGTCGCGCACATAGGCGTCGTGATTGCCCGGGGTGAAACTGACGTCGGCGGGCTCGCCCAAGGCGCTGAGCCATTGCGCGGCGCGGCGGAATTCGGCGCAGAGCCCGATATTGGCGACGTCGCCGGTCATCGCGACATGGTCGGGCGACTGCGCGCGTAAATCCGCGACGAGCCGCGCCAGCATCGCCATGTCGTTGAGGCGCTCGCGGCCGCGCTTCCAATTGACCCAGCCCATGAAGCGCTTCAGCCGCATCTCGCCAAGGCCGGGGAAAGGCGCGGGCCCGAGATGGGCGTCGGAGAGATGCGCGATGGTGAAACTCATGGACAAGTCGATTCCGGATGGGGCGCGACGCCCGCTTTGGCCTGACGCTCGCGCCGCGGCGCGCTAGGGTCCGACGACGAAGAGACCCTTAGGGAGACGAATTTGCCGACGCAAGGCCAAAACCGCCGCTCTATTCGCCAGCGCCTGACGTCGCGGCTCGCGCATCTGAGCTTCCTGCTGACGCGGCCGATGACGCTGGGGGTCCGGGCGGCGGTGATCGACCGCGACGATCGCGTTCTGCTGGTCAAGCACACCTATGTCGCGGGCTGGCACCTTCCCGGCGGCGGCGTCGAGGTCGGCGAGACTTTTGAGCGCGCGCTGACGCGCGAGCTCGCCGAGGAGGCCAACGTGGTGCTCGAAGCGCCGCCGCTGCTGCACGGGCTGTTCCTCAACGCTCATGTTTCCCGCCGCGATCACGTCGCGGTCTATGTGGCGCGCCAATTTCGCGTCACGGGCGAGCGCGCGCCGGACCGCGAGATCGTCGCCGCGCGCTTCTTTGCCCGCGACGCGCTGCCGCCCGACGTCACCCGCGGGACGCGCGCCCGGCTCGACGAGATTCTCGGCGCCGCCCCGATCTCGGCGGCCTGGTGAGCGCTTAGGGCGCGCGCTCTTCCGGGCCTGGCCGCGTCCGTGCTACAGCGCGCCTCGCCTGTCCTCCTGTCCCTTAAGAAGCTCCCATGACCGAATTGTCGCTGCTCCTCGAACCGGAGACGCCCGCCGACGGCGAATCGATTCTGCGGCTCAACGAGCGGGTGTTCGGGCCGGGCCGCTTCGCGCGCACCGCCTATCGCATTCGCGAGACGACGGCGGCGGACTTGTCGCTGAGCTTCGTCGCGCGCGTCGGCACGCTGCTGGTCGGCGCCAACGCGATGACGCCGATTCTCGTCGGCGCGAGCCCGGCCCTGCTGCTCGGGCCGTTGATCGTCGAGCCGGTGTTTCGCAGCCAGGGCATCGGCGAGGCGCTGGTGACGCGTTCGCTCGAAGCGGCCAAGGCGGCGGGCGCGAAACTGGCGATTCTGGTGGGCGACGAGCCCTATTACGCGCGCATGGGCTTCAAGCGCGCGCCGCCCGGCCGCATCGTCATGCCCGGCCCGGTCGATCCCAAGCGCCTGCTCTACTGCGAGTTGCAGCCGGGGGCGTTCGAGGGGGTGAGCGGGAAGGTGCGAGGGGCGTGAGGGGTTAGGCCACCGCGCCCGCCGCGCGCAGGTCCGCGATTTCTTCCGCCGACAAGCCCAGTTCGCTCAAGACGCCGTCGGTGTGCTCGCCCAGGCGCGGCGCGGCGGTCTCGGCGGCGGCGGGTTCGCCGTCGATGACGAGCGGCGAGCGCACCGAAGGGGCGCTTCCGCCCCGTGCGCCCGTCGCGGGAAGATCGAGCCGTAGCCCACGCGCTTGCACTTGCGGGTCGGCGAAGACTTGGGCGACCGAATTGATCGGCCCGGCCGGCACGCCCGCTGATTCCAGCGCTTCGAGCAGCGCCGCGCGCGGCATCGCCCGCGCCGCCGCGGCGAGGGCGGCCACGTATGGCGCCCGATTGCGCACGCGGTCGGCGTTGGTCGCGTAAGCGGGATCGGCGGCGAGCGCGTCGAGGCCGAGGATGCGGCAGAAGTCGCGGGTCTGGCGATCGTTGCCGGCGGCGACGATCAGCGGCCCGTCGGCCGCCTCGAACACCTGGTAGGGCACGATGTTGGGATGGGCGTTGCCGAGGCGGCGAGGCGCTTTTCCCGAGACGAGGAAATTCAGCGCCTGGTTGGCGAGCACGCTGACCTGCGTGTCCAAGAGGGCCATGTCGATTTCGCCCCCTAACCCGGTGATCGAACGGCGGATCAGCGCCGCCTGGATCGCCGCCACCGCATAGACGCCGGTGAAGATGTCGGCGAAAGCGACGCCGATCTTCTGCGGCTCGCCGCCGGGTTCGCCCGTCAGGTCCATCACCCCGCCCATGCCCTGGATGATGAAGTCGTAGCCGGCGCGCGCCGCGTAGGGGCCGTCGTGGCCGAAGCCGGTGATCGAGCAATAGACGAGGCGCGGATTGAGCGGCTTCAGACTGGCGTAGTCGAGCCCGTACTTGGCGAGCCCGCCAGTCTTGAAATTCTCGATCACCACGTCGGCGCGGGCCGCCAGTCGCCGCACGATCTCGCGGCCCTCGGGTCGCTCGAAATCGACCGCGAGCGAGCGCTTGCCGCGATTGCAGGAATGGAAATAGGCGGCGTCGAGCCGCTCGCCGTTTTCGCCCTCCACGAACGGCGGGCCCCAGCCGCGCGTGTCGTCGCCGGCGCCCGGCCGCTCGACCTTGATCACCTCGGCGCCGAGGTCGGCGAGCGTCTGGCCCGCCCAGGGGCCGGCGAGAATGCGCGCGAGCTCCAAGACTTTCAGGCCGGCGAGCGGTTTCAATGTCGGGCTCCGTCCGTTCGGCGCCTGATCCGAGCGGATCGGCGCGCGCCAGCGCTAGCCGATCCGGCCGCGCGAGCGCAAGCGGTTGCTTCACATGTCGGCAGGCCGGTTCGATCCGGCTTCGCGACCGAGGTTCCGGCCGGCGTGGATCATCGGTTGCACGCGAATCACGATAAAATTAATGTTTGACATTAAATTGTGAATGCTATAGATGAATCCATCCGCTGACAGCGGCCCTTCCGACGCAAGGAGCCTCCGATGAGTTCGACCGGCCTCGCCCCCTCGGCGTCTAGCATCCCAAGCGACGCCCTGCTGCATAAGATCGGCTGGCTGTGCCAGGCCGTGCGTGCGATGATCCTAGTTTTGCTGGTGTGGCTGCTCGTCAAGAGCGCGATCTTCTGGACGAGCGACGACAAGATCGCCGACATGGCGCGATTCACGCTGCACACGGATATCGGCCACGTCGGCGTCACGCAGAAATGGCTCGGCTTCGCCCTGACCCTGGCGACGGTGTGGGCGATCAACTTGGCAATCTATGCCGCGATTTGGCGGCTGTTCAGCGGGTTCCTGCGCAGCGAAGTCTTCACCGTCGCCGCCGCTTTGCGGATGCGCTGGGCGGGCGTCTTTACGCTCGCCGCCGTGCCGGTGTTTCCGCTCTACCGGATGCTCGAAGGCGTGATCGTCACCGCGCATTTGCCGGCCGATCAGCACGCCGCGCCGCTCAGCTTCATCGCGGGCGACTTTTCCAATCTGCTCATGGGCGCGATCATCATCGCGCTCGCCCAGGTGTACAAGGGCGCCGCGGAAATCGCGGACGAACACGCGCAAATCCTGTGAGGTCGACGTGCCGATCATCATCAATCTCGACGTCATGCTCGCCAAACGCAAAATGCGCTCGCGCGACCTCGCCCAACGCATCGGCATCGCCGAGCAGAACGTTTCCCTGCTCAAGTCCGGCAAGATCAAAGGCGTGCGCTTCGACACGCTGGAGAAAATCTGCGCCGCGCTCGACTGCCAGCCCGGCGACATCCTCGAATATCGCGCCGACGCGCAACAGGAGCCGCCCTGACGCGCGATCGCGCCCGAGGCGTCCGACTCGAGGTCGGCTTCGAGCTCGCCTACGCGCGGTTTCGGAGAATTCCCGTCGCGGCGGAATCGGCGTAACCTCTTCGCCGTCCTTCCCCCGACCGTCCTTCGCCGAGGCTTTCGTGTCCGAACTCGCCGATCTCTTCCCCGGTTTCGCGACCCATCGGCTCGAAACGGACGCCGGCAGGATTTTCGCGCGCGTCGGCGGGGCGGGGCCGCCGGTCGTGCTCGTGCACGGCTATCCCCAGACCCACGTCGAGTGGTGGCGCATCGCGCCGCGGCTCGCCGAGCGTTTTACCGTCGTCGCGCTCGACCTGCGCGGCTACGGAAGTTCGGACGCGCCGGCGAGCGCCGAGGGCGCGGCCTACACCAAGCGCGTCATGGCGGCCGACGTCGTCGCGGCGATGGGCCGGCTCGGGCACGACAAGTTCGCCTATGTCGGGCACGACCGCGGCGCGCGCGTCGGCTATCGCCTGGCGCTCGATCATCCTGGGCGGCTAAGCCGGCTCGCCCTCCTCGACATCGTGCCGACGGCCGAGATGTGGCGCTCCATGGGCGCGGCGCGCGCTCTTGCCGTCTATCACTGGCTGTTTCTCGCCCAGAGCGAACCGCTGCCGGAGACGCTGATCGGCCGCGCCTGGCGCGAATACATCGATCATACGCTGGCCAGTTGGACCAAGGCGAAGAGCCTCGACGCCTTCGATCCGCGCGCGCTCGCCCATTATCGCGCCTTCTTCGCCGAACCGAAGCGCATCCACGCCTGTTGCGAAGACTACCGCGCCGGCGCGACGCTCGATTGGGCCTATGACGAAGCCGACCGCGCCGCCGGCCGCACGATCGACATTCCCGTGCTGGCGCTGTGGGGCGGCGCCGGGCTGCCGGCGCAAGGCGAGAACCCGCTCGACGTCTGGCGCCGCTGGGCGCGCGACGTGCGCGGCCATGCCATCGACGCCGGCCATTTCCTCCCCGAGGAGGCGCCCGAGGCGACCGCGCAGACGCTGGTGGAATTTCTCGGATGATCGGCGCCACCAATGCGCTCCTCAGGGTTGACGGCGCCTCCGCCTTCGTAATTGATGGCGCGCTCAGGGATCGCGGCGCTTAGGAGGGACCTTGCGATGGATTTGCGCTTCACCGAGGAGGAGATCGCGTTTCGCCAGGAGGTGCGCGCCTTCGTGCGCGCCGAGCTGCCCGCCTCAATCCGCGACAAGATCGCCGCCGGGCGCCATCCCAGCAAGGACGACATGGTGCGCTGGACACGCATCCTCGCCGCCAAGGGCTGGTCGGTTCCCCATTGGCCGGTCGACTGGGGCGGCACGGGCTGGAGCGCGATCAAGCTGCTGATCTTCAACGACGAACTGCAGAAGGCCAACGCGCCGGAGTCGCTCGTCTTCGGCACCAGCATGGTCGGGCCGGTGATCTACACTTTCGGCTCGCAGGCGCAGAAGGAGCGCTTCCTGCCGCGCATCGTCGATTTGCGCGACTGGTGGTGCCAGGGCTTTTCCGAGCCGGGGGCCGGATCGGACCTCGCGGGGCTGCGCACCACCGCCAGGCGCGACGGCGGGCAATGGGTGATCGAGGGCCAGAAGACCTGGACGACGCTCGGTCAATACGCCGACTGGATCTTCGTGCTGGCGCGCACCGACCCGGGCGTGAAGAAGCAGGAAGGCATTTCCTTTTTCCTCGTCGACATGAAGTCGCCGGGGGTGACGGTGCGCCCGATCCAGACGATCGACGGCGGTTACGAGGTCAACGAGGTGTTCTTCGACGCCGTGCGCGTTCCCCTCGACAATCTCGTCGGCAAGGAGAACAAGGGCTGGGACTACGCCAAATTCCTGCTCGGCAACGAGCGCAACGGCATCGCGCGGGTCGGCATATCGAAGGCCCGGCTGGCGCGCATCCGCCAGCTCGCGATGCTGCCGACCTACGGCGATCAGCCGAAGATGGCCGATCCCCTCTTCCGCATGAAGCTCGCGACGATCGAGGTCGAGCTGAAGGCGCTGGAGATGACGCAGATGCGCGTCATCGCGGGAGAGAGGCGGGCCGAGAAGGGCAAGCCCGATCCGACCTCCTCGGTGCTCAAGATCAAGGGCTCCGAATTGCAGCAGGCGACGACCGAACTGCTGATGGACGTCGTCGGCCCCTATGCGCTGCCTTTCGAGCCGGAGCGCGAGGACGGCGAGCGATGGAACGAGCCGCCGATCGGCCCGGACTGGGCCGCGACGATAGCGCCCGGCTATTTCAACACGCGCAAGGTCTCGATCTATGGCGGGTCGAACGAAATCCAGCGCTCGATCATCGCCAAGGCGATCCTGGGGCTTTAGAGAAATGGACTTCGATCTCAACGAGGAACAGCGCCTCATCGCCGACAACGTCGCGCGGCTGATGAAGGATCGCTACGGTTTTGAGAGCCGCAAGGCCTATCGCGCGACGCCGCTGGGATTCAGCGAGGACCTCTGGCGCCAATATGCGGAGCTCGGCCTGCTCGGCGTCCCCTTCGCCGAGGAGGACGGCGGTTTTGGCGGCGGCGCCGTCGAGACGATGCTGATCATGGAGGCGTTCGGCCGCGCGCTCGCGCTGGAGCCGTATCTCGCCACCGTCGTCCTCGCGGGCGGGCTTCTCAGGCGCGGCGCGAGCGCCGAGCAGCGCGCCGCGCTGGTCCCGCCAATCGCGTCGGGCGATCTGCGCCTCGCTTTCGCACATAGCGAGCGCCAGTCGGGCTGGGACCTCTTCGACGTGGCCTCGAGCGCGCGCAAGGACGGCGCCGGCTACAGGCTCAACGGCGAGAAGGGGCTGGTGATCCACGGAGACAGCGCGCAAAAACTGATCGTTTCGGCGCGCAGCGCCGGCGGGCGGCGCGAGCGCGGCGGCCTCGGCCTGTTCCTCGTCGACGCGTCCGCCCCCGGAGTCGCGCGGCGCGGCTACGCCACGCAGGACGGGCAGCGCGCGGCGGAAATCACCCTGACCGACGTGCGCGTCGAAGCGCACGACGTCGTCGGCGATCCCGAGGGCGCCGCGCCGGCGATCGAGCGCGCGGTCGACGAGGCGATCGCGGCGCTGTGCGCCGAGGCGGTCGGGGCGATGAGCGAGGCGCAGGAGATCACCGTCGACTATCTCAAGACGCGCAAGCAGTTCGGCGTTCCCATCGGCTCGTTCCAGGCGTTGCAGCATCGCGCCGCCGACATGGTGGTGGCGCTCGAACAGGCGCGCAGCATGATGCTGCTGGCGACGATGTCGGCGGGAGACGAGGACGCGGCGTCGCGGGGCAGGGCCATTTCGGCGGCCAAGGCGCAGATCGGCCGCTCCGCCCGTTTCATCGGCCAGCAGGCGACGCAACTGCACGGCGGCATCGGCATGACCTACGAATACAAACTCGGCCATCTCTTCAAGCGCATGACGATGATCGACATGAGTTTCGGCGACATGGACGCGCATTTGCGGCGCCTGAGCGAAGGGGATAGCCTGTTCGCGTGAGGGGGCGGGGGCGCGGCGTTCGCGCCGGCGACGGCCCCGCCATTGCGAACCGAACGTCGGGGGAATCGCTTGCAGGCCGATCCGCGCTTCTTCCTCGGCGTCGACGGCGGCGCGACGCGCTGCCGGGCGCGCCTTCGCGACGCCGACGGCGCATTTCTCGCCGAAGCCGACGGGCCGGCGGCCAATGTCTACGTCGATTTCGAGGGGGCGATCGCCACCGGGCGCGCTCAGATCGACGCGATCTGCGCCAAGGCGGGGCTCGCGGCGGCGGATCGCGCGCGCCTCGCCCTGGGTCTCGGCCTCGCCGGGCTTTCCAGCGCCGACGACGCCAAGCGCGTCGAAGCGCGCTTCGAGGGGTTGGCCGGCGTGCGCGCCGCCAACGACGCCGTGACGGCGTGCCGGGGCGCCCATGGCGGCGCGGACGGCGCGCTGGTCATCTCCGGCACCGGCTCGGCGGCGATCGCGCGGGTGCGCGGGCGCGAAATCGTGATCGGCGGGCGCGGCTTTCTCATCGGCGACGACGGCTCGGCGGCGCGCGTCGGCGCCGACGCCGTTCGCGCCGCCTTACGCGCGCACGATCGGCTCGGCCCGACTTCGCCGATGACGCAGGAGGTGATGCGACGCTTTCGCGACGATCCCCTCGTAGCGATCAAATGGGCGATCAGCGCCAAGCCTTCGGGCTACGGGGCGTTCTCGCCGCTGGTCTTCGAGCGCGCTCGCGAGGGCGATGAAATCGCGCTGGCGATCGTGCGCGCCGCCGCGCGCGCGGTCGACGCCCTGATCCGCGCCGTCGAGGCGCTCGGCGCCGAACGCATCGCCATCGTCGGCGGCTTGAGCGGGGCGATCCGGCCCTATCTCGAAGCCGCGTCGCAGGCGGCGCTGCGCCCGCCGCTGTTCGACGCCGCCGACGGCGCGATCCTGTTGGCGGGAGGCGTTCTGCCGGCGAGCGAGAGCGCCGAAAGATGAGCGGGGCGAGCGCGCGGCAGGTCTTCTACGGCGCGCGCCTGTTCGACGGCGCCGCGCCGCGCGAGGATTGCGCGCTCGTCGTCGAGGACGGCGTCGTGCAGGGGATCGCCGCGGTCGCGGAGCGTCCGCGCGGCGGCGCGCAACACGATCTCGGCGGCGGCGTTCTTTCCCCAGGCTTCATCGATTGGCAGGTCAACGGCGGCGGCGGCGTGCTGTTCAACGCGACGCCGACGCGCGAGGCGATCGGCGCGATCGCCAGCGCTCATCGGCGCGAGGGAACGACCGCCATCCTGCCGACGGTGATCACCGATGCGCCCGAAGTCCTCGCCGCCGCGCTGGCGGCCGCCCGTGAGGCGATTGGCCGCGAGCCGGGCGCGTTCGGGGTGCACGTCGAGGGCCCCTATATCGATGCGCGGCGCAAGGGCGTGCATCGACCCGAATTCATGCGCGTCATGCGCGAAGAGGACGCCGACCAACTCGTCGCGGCTGAGGCGGGCGCGATGGTCGTGACTTTGGCGCCCTCGGCCGTCGGCCTCGATCTGATCGCCCGACTCGCGGCGGCGGGCGTGATCGTCAGCCTCGGCCACGCGGAGGCGAGCGCGGAGGAGGCGAAGGCGTGCTTTGCGGCGGGAGCGCGCGCGGTGACGCATCTCTTCAATGCGATGAGCCAGCTCTCTTCGCGGGCGCCCGGTCTCGTCGGCGCCGCGCTCGCCGACCCCCATGTCGTCTGCGGCCTCATCGCCGACGGCCATCACGTGCACGACGCGGCGATGCGCGCCGCTTTCAACGCCAAGGGCGCGAGCGGGATGGCGCTCGTCTCGGACGCCATGCCGCCCGCCGCCGGCGGCCCGCCGGTCTTCACGTTGCAGGGGCGGCGCATGACGCGCTTAGGCGGGCGCCTCGTCGACGAAAACGGGACGCTCGCCGGCGCGGCGATCACCATGCTCGACGCCGTGCGCTACGTCGTCGCCACGCTCGGCCTGCCGCTCGCCGACGCGCTGCGCATGGCGACGTCGACTCCGGCGCGCCTCTTGCGGCTCGACGGCCGCATCGGGCGCCTGGCGCCGGGACTGCGCGCCGACCTCGTCCACCTCTCCGACGATCTCGGCCTCGCCGGCGTCTGGATCGGCGGCCGCAGAGAGCGCGAACTCGAGCGATAAGATCGCCGCCCCGCTTGCGTTTGCTCGGGAGTAATGCGCAATATCGGCGAACGCGAAGGCGCCGCCGCGGCGATGTCCAAACCTCGGCGGCGAAAAACGCGACCAACGTATTCAGGGAGGAGTTTCCATGGCGGCGCCGTTTTCGTCTCGTCGGTTCGACCGCCGTTCGGTTCTCAAGGGCGCGGCCGGACTGGGCGCGCTCAGCGTCGCCTCGCCCTTCGTCATCGCGGCGCGCGCGGAAACGCCGATCCGCATCGGCATGATCGATCCCTTGACCGGCGTCTACGCGGGGGTGGCGCAGAACGAGGTGATGGGCGCCAAGCTCGCGGTCAGTCAGATCAACGCCGCGGGCGGCGTTCTCGGGCGTCAGCTCGAACTGCTGGTCGAGGATTCGGCCAACGACGTCGGCACCGGCGTGCAGAAGGCGCGTAAATTGATCGACCGCGACCAGGTGTCCTTCCTGATCGGCGACGTGAATTCGGGCGTCGCGCAGGCGATCGCCCAGGTCAGCACCGAAAAGAAGATTCTCCACATCGTTTCGGGCGGCCACACCGACTCGATCACCGGCCCCGACTGCAAGTGGAACGTCTACCGCGTCTGCAACACCACCAGCATGGAGGCGAATTCGGTCTCCAGCCTGCTGTTCAGCCGATACGGCAAGAAGTGGCATTTCATCACGCCCGACTACGCCTTCGGCCATACGCTGCAAAAGGCGGCGGCAACCGATTTGGCGAAACTCGGCGGCACGGTGACCGGCAACGAACTGACGCCGCTC
>JBEKLU010000056.1:0-32532 GCA_050010035.1 Roseiarcus sp. | reverse complement strand
AGTTCACGCACGAAACCGCCCGACAGCGACGACAGGATACCGATCCGGATCGCGCCCTCCGCACCGCACCCCGCGCTGGCGGCGCCCTTCACGGCGTGATCGATTTCGGCCAGCGCCGAGCGTGACCGCTCCAGAAACCGGCGCCCAGCCTCTGTCAGCCGCACACCACCGGCGTCGCGTTCGAACAGGGAAACACCGAGCCTGTCCTCCAGCTCCCGCACCCGCCGGCTGACCGCCGACTGCCGGATGCCGAGAACCTGCGCCGCACGGCTGAAGCTGAGATGCTCAGCCACCAGGAGCGCTTGAGAGATCGACACAAGCTTGACCATGCCCCAAACTCCAAACTGACTCCTGCGCACAAGTGCAGTGGAGGTAGTTTGGCATAGCAAATTTGGCAAAACGGCGGCAACGTGCTCCTTCTCGGGGAGCTACCGACACGTTCAAAGAGCTCGGAGGACAGCAATAATGGCTGCTTTGTGGCCAATATTATGTCTCATTGAATCGAATATCTCGCTTAGGCACCATTCCCCCTGAACGTTGTTATCTGAAGAAACACGACAGGCCATCCGCCATGGTCGGAACGAGCAGACTGCGATCCAGAAACAGATTCCGCATCTCACAGCTCGTTTCAGCAATAAGCAAGCAGCCATGGCACGCGGCGCCATGGGTTGCTCGATCGCCGCTTCTATCGTCAGGCTCATGATCAGCGCAAACTGGATCGTTTGAGCAAATCCTTTGACGGTCCAGCGCATTCCTGAGGATACGCGCGAATCTTGGAGCGGTTGCGACGAGACCGCCAAGTGTCCCTTGGGCACCGGCGCTCGCCGTGTAAATCAGGATGCCGCAGCGGTCGATATCGCCGCCACCTCGCGAGCTGGACAGCGCGTAAACTCGCTCCTTCAACGAGCTGGCCGGATAGCCGCAATCCAAGGCGATCTCGGCCATCAGCGCGTGCGAGATACTGTGAAGAAGGACGTATGGGGTTCCTGGGTAGGCGGGTGCCTTCCCAGCAAAACGCTTTTGCCAATGCCCATAACCCGCGAGAAGCTTTTGATTGCGAAGCGCCGTGGACTCCTTCTGAAGCCATTGGCCGATCACCGCTTCGTCAAAGTGGATGAATATGCCTTCGCCGAATTGTTCAATCGCGGGCAACCAGTCCGCGTCGCGGGAGATCGGCGCGCCGCGAACGCTCAACTGGATGTCTTCTATGTCGCCATCAGCCCCCGTGGGCGCAGCTTCAAATCGCGTGAAACCGTAGAGACAAGACACCTCTCTCAAGCGATGAACGGCGACGAGGTTCTTGATCGCAGAGAGGTCGATCTCGGCATCAGGGTCTTCCCAAACGTCACGCGGGAGCGTTTGGGCGTAAAGTTTCGCGGTTGGGTGGTTGGCGCCGATTTCCGCGCGCCCACTTGCGAATGTATCGAACTCAGACAGTTTTGGTGAACGGGTGGCGTCTGCTTTCGCCCCCTCACGAATGCGCTGAAGTCTGTCGAAAATGTCGCCGTCCGAATAGGGGCCGAGCGACGCTGACACCTTGGGATTGAACCGCTTCGCTTGCGCGACATCCTGGACTGTTTGGACTCCCGCTAAATCCCCCGACAACTCATCAACAAGTTGGCTCAATTCATCTTCCTCGGTCGGAAGCGAAATCACCGTATGAACCTGCGGGAAATATGTATTTGTCGCCGTGCGGGTCAGCAGTTTCAGATTGTCGCCGCATCCTTCGGGGTCTCGGTCGAGCAGCCATGGCCGTTCACCCCGGCACTTGCCGAGACGGCCTGGCTGAAAGGTTTCCTGAAGCGACAGGCGGCGACCGCAACCACAGACGATGCTGGTGTCAGCGGGGTCAGCGCTTGTACCCTTTTCCTCCACCCACATCGGCTCATGGCACGCCCCCGAACCGTGAACCACCCATCGCCAGTCGATGTCTTGAAGGTGGCCCTTGTCGCACGCGCAGACAAAGCGGATCGGCGTTACGTCGCTCTTGCGCCCGTCATCGTATTGGAACTTTCGCCGCCCCTTGGTGTCGAGATCCTGCCAACGCACCAGCCGCCGACGGCGACTCGACTTGGCTCCTGCGGTCGTTGTCTCGACCTGCTCGCATACGAACCACGTCGGGAAGATCGGGGCGGCGACGCCGCGAGGAATCCCGTCCCGGGCGTCCACCGACGTGGGCGGAGTACGCAACGAAAGAGTTGCCGCGGGATCAAGGCGCCCTTGTTCTTTGAGAATTTGTTCCAAGCGCATTGTTAGGCGGGGCTCAGGAAGCGTTGTGAAGGCGTTGCCCTTCATGTCCCACTGCTCAAGTCCACCGACCACGACCGACCGTGTCGGCAGGTCGATCATCGCGCCCGGACCAAAGGTCGATATCAACTGGCTTAGCCGCTGGGTATTTTTGGTCATGCGAGATCATCCGCGTTCGCGATCGTGTTACCGTGGGGGTCCCGGACCTTCAGGGTGACATTGGGTTCCACGTCGCGCATGGAACGGCCGGCCACGAAACGACGGTGGGGTTCCGCCAGATTGCCTATTTCCGGTTCGAGCGGCATGTGCAGTAGCCGATGCGGGCTCTTCTTCTTGGCGTAAGCAAAAGCGTTTCCGCCAGCCGCCTGCTCGTCGGCGGTCTCGATCCAGGCATCCAAGATGTCGTCAATCAATGCGGCGAGGGCGGCACGGCCGCCCGCGATCATTCGCTCCGGCGCTCGATCGACGATTGAGTCCCGCACCAAATTCCGTATCCCGACATTGTTCTTCAATTCATTGACCGCGGCGTCCGGTGTCAGCGCGGCATCCACATGCCGCGCAGCGGCGACCACGACAGCGGCCAAGGCTCGATCCAGCGCCCGTGCCGCCCATGGCGTGACGCTTGTGGCTTCGACGGCGCGGTAAAAGGTTCGGTGGAATTGCCCGAACTGCTCGAAGTGCATGCGGTCGCGTGGCTTGTGCAGATTTAACACCGCGAGAACGAGGCCGGGTCGGGCGTGATCGCGACCAACCCGGCTGGTTGCCTGGATATATTCGGCGGCGGTCTTTGGCTGCCCCTGCACGACCATCAGCCCGAGACGGGTAATATCGAGACCAACCGAGATCATGTTGGTCGCCAGGGCGACATCGACGGTTTCGGAATCCCGACCGAAAATGGCCTCGAGGCGCTGCTTCGCTTTCGCGACCTCATCGGTCGAAACGCGAGAGGTGAGCTCCATCGGCTCCTTGATGGCACGATCAGCGAAGGGGCTATCGGCAGGCTCCACTCTGCGGCGCTGAGAGCCGTAGCGGGCGGCGCGATCACGCACTTCATCCTCGACAATGCGGCGCGCGCCTCCCAATTCGCGCAACGCGTTGAAATAGCAAAGCGCCGTCATGTAAGGGTCGGCGGGGTTCTTCCCCTTCGCGTCGGACGGAACATTCACGTCGTAAGCAGCCTGCGCCGCGGCCACGAGCGTGGTCAGCGAACGCAGGAAGACGAGCTTGGGGCCACGACCTTGCGCGGCGATGCCCAAATAAAGCCGCGCCGGATTGGTCGTTGACGGAACGGTGCGCGCGAAGAAGCTATCGACACGATCGATCCCTGGCGGCGGAAAAATGCTGGTATTGCTACGGTCGAATAGGGCAGCGATTTGATCGGCGGCGCGCCTGACCGTAGCGGTCGAAGCCACGATCTTTGGCCGCACACGGTTTTCACCGGAACCTCGCGAGGCGAGCTGATCAATCGCGGCTTCATAGAGCCCGGCGACAGTTCCAAGTGGACCCGCGATGAGATGCAGCTCGTCCTGGATGATGAGGTCAGGCGGATCAAGCGACCAGCCGTTGCCCAACGGTCGGCCTTCGCCCGGCTCAGCCGCGCCGTAAAAGCCGACGCCATCTTCGAAACGGTCAACGTGCCCAAAGAAAGCGCCGGTCTCGCCCACCCACGGCAGCGCAGCGAACTTGTCTACCGTGGCTATCAGGAACGCCGGCAGGCGCCGGTAGATGGGCTCATCGACCGTGAGGACCGGCAGCGGCCGATTTCTGCTGAAATCGCAATCCGTGTTGACGCAGCGGATTTCCAGATTGGTAGGCACATGCTCGTTCGGCGTACAGGCGAAGGACGACGGCGTGAACTCCGTTCCACACCATGGACAGGCCTTCAGCGGCGCCGGCGCGCGCTTGTCGCGCCCATTGCGATAGCGCCGAATTCGGCCGACCGCAGTCGTCTCGTCAGACTTTCCCTTGCCACCGAGTTTGTTCGGAGACGCATCAGAGCCAACCCAAAGGCCGATCTCGATAGGCCAGTCGCCGAGCACACGGCGCCCTCGTTCATCGACGTTCTTCGCATCGGTGCGCATGAGTTCCAGCGCGCAAACGACGCCAGCGGCACGAGCGAGCTGGTCGAGGGTGAGGAGGCGCAACGTGTAACGCATGATCACGGCGACACCGGCGCCGAGCACCCCCGCCCCACCCAGCCGCCGATGCGCGATCACCAGAGCCGCGAGCCCGAGATAGGCCTCGGTCTTGCCGCCGCCGGTCGGGAAAAACAGGAGGTCAGCCGTCTCGCGGTCAACATGAGTGCGGTCGATCAGGCCGGCCATATTGAGCAGCACGAACGCCAACTGGAAGGGCCGCCATTGTGGTTCGTCGAGCGCATTCGGATCGCCGGTCGCGCCAGCAATCCGGCGACGGGCCGCCATGGCGACGGCGAGATTCATAAAGCCGAAAGCCGTCCGCGCCTTGGCGTCGGTCGCGAGAAGCTCGATTCCGTTCGCGATCCGGGACTTTGCCGTTTCCATCTCGGCCACCAGGCGTTCCCCGGTTTCGCGGCGTCGGGTGGGTAGCCCAGAGAGCTTGTTGCGCTCGGCATCAATCCAAATTCCGTAGAGGACGGGCAGATCGGCTAAAGCCGCGCGAAGTCCAGAGCCGTCCCCCTCGGCCAACCGCGCCAGCGTCTCCATGCCGAACGTGACCTGCACCTTGAAATCTGCATCTTCATTCGGCGCGACGCGTTCGACCTCCGCCGAGGGAAGAGGATCGGTCCAAACCCGAGTGATGCCACTGCCATCGGCGACGGTGGAGTCCCAACCTGCGGCCGCATTGCGCCCCACCGCCCATTCACTCATGTCGCGATAGTGCAGATCGGCGATCCGCAGATCCCAATCCTGGGCTCGATAGCCGGAAAGGTCGCGTCGCGGACGGAAGCCCGTCTCGCAGACCAGTTCAAGCCGCGCCTGAAAAGCGTAGCTCACGTCGGCATAGAAGCGATGCACCGTCGCCCGGCGATTGACGAGGAACACGGTGAGGGCGCGGACGCGCTCTGTCGTGCCATCCGGCGTCGTGTAGCTGAACAGGCGCGAATGCGTCTCCAACACCAGACCGCCACCGCTGCGTTGCTCGGCGGCGCTCTCCGGCACGATGATCGGACCACCTCGACCGTCTTTGACGGGCAGGACAACGACTCTCTCTTTCGGGCTCCGGACCCAATCGACCAATGGGCGATCCGTGCGCTTGGGCTTGCCATCCTCGCCAAGTTCCTCGGGCAACGGCTCCGGGAGGAGGATCGCCTCGGGCAATGGCGGTTCGGTTCGATAGTCGCCCCAGGAAACGCGCGCTTCGATCGACGTGACATCCGGATCGAGCAGGACCGTCAGTCCGACTGATGACGGCAGAAAGCGCCGGCGAGCATTCGGGGCCTCCGGTTCTTCGTTGTCGGTCGCGGCGCCGCCGACGCCATCGGCGTCCGGTTCCTCGACATCGATTTCCATCTCTTCCTGAGCAGACGGATCGGTCTCGTCGTCATCCCCATCGAGAGCCAGCGGATCTTCCGCGGGCGCGAGGAATCCGGCCAGATACCAGCGCGCCGGGCTCTCGTTCAGGCGCTCGCTGGCCAGATCGGCGTCCTGCGGACCCGGGCCGATCAAGTCACGACGAAAGACGTCCACGATATGGGCGCGTACTTCGACCGAGTTCGTCATGACCGCCCAAGCCCCTCTGAAATAAACAGTTCTCCAAGGACCTTTTCGAGCCACTTGGTCGTGTAGGCCAATTTCAGGGCCTCTTTCGGTCGATGGCCGGCATCCCCAAGAAGGGCCTCCAACGCGATCAGCCGATCCTTGAGCCCGAGCCGCACACCGAAACGCATACTGGCCTTGTCGGGGCCGCAAAGAATCCACGCATCGCTTCTCGTCAGCGCATGCGCCCACAGGGATCGTTCGCCGACGTCGAGCGCGATGTCAGGCGCTCGCACCGCCACGACGGCGCGCGCCGAATCGTCCACGGGATGGACCGCCTTGAGCGAAGCGCGGAGCTGCGCGGCGTCGATCTGCAATTCCGGCCGACGTCGCTGGAATCCAGTCTGCGTCTCGGTCACGCAATCCTCGACGGTCTCGACGCCGTAGCCGCTGGAAAGCGCGCGCCACGACCCCACCCGGAAGCATTCCAGGATGGCGTTGGTGTCAACGAGAACGGGACCGTGATGCCGAGCCATGGGACCTCACAGCTCGACAGGGGATTGAACCCCATGCGTCGCGAAAAGGTCGGCGAGATCATCGATTGTGAGGTCGAGAAGAGCGCCCGCCCGCCGCGCCGAAACGCGGCCTTCGTCAACGGCGAGGCCGATCACTTCCATGAACGGCTTCGAGAACGGCGGCGGCGGGACTGCGGCGCCCGCGTCCCGTCCGTTATTGCGCAACGCCGCGTCGGAAACCGTCCGCGCCACAGCGGGCTTCAACCGGTCCAGGGCGACAAGCCGCCACTTCAACGCCGAGGCCGTGACCTGAAGCTCGTCCGCCACGGCGTTCAATCGGCCCGCGAGCTCACCCGCGCCAACATCCGACCAGTCGCCAAATCGATCGAGCACGGGCACGGGCATCAGAACGGCCGAGGCGAAATTGTTGGCAAGCTGCTCCACGCGATTACCGCCCGTCTCCCGCGCTTCCTCGGAATGATCGGGCGGCATGGCGTCCCAGGTGAGGATGTGGAAGAGCTCATGCGCCAGGTCGAAATGGCGTCGCCCCTCGACCTCGTGCCGATTGATCAGCACGACATCCAGTTCCGGCAGGCGGCATGCAGCGCCGGAAATGCCCTGGAACGCATCCACCATGAGCACGAGGATGCCCAGTTCGCGCTCCATGACCTCGACCAGACGCGCCGCCGGCACGTCGCCAAGCCCGAACTCGACAGCAAAACGCTCCCCGGCCTCCATAGCGTCTTCGAAGCGCTGATGGCGCGCGATCCCCAAGGACCGGCGCAGCAGCGGAGCGGACCGGCCAACCTGCGGCGCGATCGCGCGGAAAGCGGCGATCCACCGCCCGGCGTTCCGCTCGTAGGCGTTCAGCCGCTGCGGACCCACGTCCGTTTGACGCCAGGAAAACCGGCCCTCGCCGACGAGCAGGAACGGATCGGTGAAATAGTCGAGCGTGGCCCCGAGTTTCTCCACGGCGATGACCAGCTCATCCGCGGTTACACGCCGCTCGCCGGTTTCGATCGCCGAAACCGTCTGGCGGTCCTTAAAGCCAAAAAGGCGCGCGAGGTCGTCCTGCGAGAGCTTCCGCTCTTCGCGCAACGCCTTGATCCGCGCTCCGATGAGATTCGCTGTCATGATCGCCTCCGCAGATGCGGTATAATCTTGCAAATGGTCGATTGCAAGATTATCTTGCGCATTGAGGGTCGAGTCGGTCGACCTTTGACCGATGGAGTTTCCAATGACGGATAAGAGGGTTTTCATCGAGCGTCGCCCCGAAGAACGTGACTATGCGGTTCGGAAGCCGGGCTCGGAGCGGGCCAGCGTTGTTCTGCCGACGCAGGCGGAAGCAATTGACTGGGCTCAGCAACGCGGCGCGGACATTTTCGTCGAGCGAGTTCGCCAAACCCAGGTCGGTAGTCCGGACAAGTGGCGCCGGCCATAATCGGCCGGAACGCTTCTCGCCTCGGCTAGTCGGTCTCTTCGCTATCGACCAGTTCGTCCTCCGTCGGCGCGACTGTGAGCCCTGCCGCGCATTCCGCTGCTGCACGCTCGGCGTTGAGGGCGAGGAGTCGCGCGAGAACCTCGTCCTTGAACTCTGCGGGCCAGTCGAAGCGGGTCTTAGGCGTTTTGCCCTCATCCGCATCCTGCTCGATGAATTCGGGCGCGGCGCGGTCCGCAAGATCGTCCCAGCCATATGCGCGCAGAACGGCTGAATCCATTTCGGCATGGAGCTCCCGCAAGCGAACGATATCCGCCTTATTGTCGCCGCGAGCATGGAAACGGTTGTAGGTCGCTGTTAGACCTTCGCCCCGATCCAACATCATTTGCGCACGGAATGCATGATAGCTCTCACCTGCTGAGTCGAGGTTGACGTTGGCCTCAAAATTTACCGGGAACGGAAATGTTGAGAAACAATCCGTGGGCGAATAACTCACCCCATCGCCAACGGGAGCCGAGAGGAATCGCGTCCAGACCTCATGCGGCCTGGATTGTACACATGCAAATAAGCTCGACTTATCGCTCGGTATCACTCCAAGCTTATGGGAAAATACGGATGCCGATGGCACAAAGACGAACGACAGGTGAGAACTAACAAGAGAATTTACAATAACCCGATCAATGTTTTTTGCCTTCTCGTACAGCGCTGGTCTATGCGCTTGATACGCCCACCATTTCTTCTTAAGTTGACGACCGCTATTTGTGTCGCGAAGCCGCATTCGCTCAGGAAGAACCTTCTCCCTCACTATCTCTTCAAGAGGGGCGTATTTATTCAATTCTAGTTCGTCTTTTAAATCACTGAGAAATATAACATACCTATGAGACGATTGATTGCTTTCACTGTTAACCTCATCTCCACCTATAAACGGCAGTATGCGAGTTTTTAGATCCGGCCGATCAGCAAGGATTTCCTGCATTCGCGCAATCGGATTAGACGCCCCATCAGTGTCGTCGAACAGAAAGCCCTTTCCGTAAATCTGACTTCCTTGTGAAACGTATGGATTACCCGCAAGGCGCAAGGGAGAAGAGTCTTCTGTCCCAGGCACCAAGAATGCCGATATCCTCGACACCAATGCTCCGTCCAAGTCGGGTTGTATTTTTAGCGCCCCTTTGATGATGTGTAATACTACGACGAAGACGGACGCCTCTCCCGGCCAAGCAAATGAGCGTCTTGCACGAATAATTTGCCCGCCAGCTCCGAGAATATTATGCAGTGCGCCTTCGCGTGTGTCGCCTTGGGCAATCGTCTTAGTTGCAATAACCCCGACTATTCCGCCATCACGGACTATTTCGAAGTTCCTCCTGACAAAGTATCCGACATAGTCACAGTGATGGATGCACCCAGAATAATTCTGGACCAGGTAGGAGAAATATTCTGCACCATAACTGCGTGTAATGTAACTTCCACCAAGGAATGGCGGATTGCCCACGACAGCATCGAATCCACCGTTTTCTCGCATGAAAACCTCTGGATATTCGACCTGCCAGTGGAATGGCGAAACCCCGTATTCCCCCGATCGCAGTCTTTTTGCCGCTGTTTCGAGCAGATCACGCCGAGGAGGCATTCCCGATATATAGCTTTCGACGTCGGCGCGTGCCTTCTCACGCGGCTTGGGCTTGTCGGCGGCGAAGAAGGCCGACAGCACTGCGTCGCCAATCAAACGAATTGGGGCAATTTCGGATTCTAAATTGCGATGGCGAGTTTCCTGCACGGCCCGCATTGTATCGTCTGGGGCGTTCTGGATTTCCGCCCGCCCCTTAACCGCCTTCGCTACACTCTCCCGCACTAATTGACGGAACAGAGGGAGACCTGGCTTCGTCTCGTCCCAATTAACTGCGGCTATCTGTGCCATAGTAAGACCGACAAGGCTGTCGCCGCATTTCAGCGCGTGATCGAGGAATGTGAACTCATGGTCACGCGCTAGCGTGGCCAACCAAAGCGACAGCCGCGCGAGATCGACCGCGCGTGGGTTCTTGTCGACGCCATAGAGGCAGCGCTGCGCCACCAACCGGCGCGCATGCAGCTCCTCGTCCTCGTCCGCCGGGATCGTGGGGCGCGTCTCCGGCCAGCGCGCCCAGGCCGCGACCAGACGCTCACCCAAGGCGCGGCAGGCCTCGACCAGAAAGGCGCCCGAGCCCATGGCCGGGTCGCACACCTTCAGATCCAGCACCTGATCCGGCGTCGCGCCCGGCCCGAGCCGCGCAAAGGCCGGTTCCAGCGCATACTTGACGATCGGAGCCGTGAGCGACCTTGGTGTGTAGTGACTCCCTGTCCGTCGCCGCTCGCCGGTCGGCTGCAGGATCGGCGTTCCCGATGCCGCGACCCGCTTCTTGGGCGAGCCGCGCTCATCGACCATTCCGTCGAGCGCGGCCACGAGGTCTTCGACGCTCTTCGCGTCCTCAAGCGGCTTACCTTGAGCCGCCGTCAGGGCGCGCCCGACATTCTCCTTCAGCTCCTTGATCCGGTCCTTGCCCTTCTTCGCGAGAAGGTCGTCGAGCGCGACGAACACCGGCGTCTTGTTGTTCTTACCGGCCTTGATGGCGAGCACACGGCTCTTGGCGGCCTCGACCGTGAAGCCCATGACGGTCTCGTAGACCGAGCCGATCTGTTCGACGTCGAGGGTCCGGTAGGACAGGCGCTCGCGCTCCGCACCGCGCAGCTTCAGGGTCATCAGGCCTTCGAGGATGCGCAACAGGCACCCGTCGGACACCGTCAGAATCCGGGCCGGATCATCCTTCGAGGCGCGGCCTTCAAGAAATGGGAACTCGTCCGGGTCGAACAGCTTGCCGCCACGCGCCTGCACGAAGCCGGTCCTGTGGCCTTTGTGGATCAAGCGAAAAAGCGCCAGCAGGCCGCCCCATCCGCCGCGCCGCTCATCCATCGTGTCGGGATTGAGCGTCGCGTCTTCCGTGAGCTTTGCGTAGAGACCGCGCACCGAATAGCTCGTCTCATATATCTCCCGCGCCCGAGCATCGGATCGCGACGGCAGCAGGTCGCGGTCCTCGGCGTAAAGCACGAAGACCAGGCGCATCAGGACGGTGAGCAGTCCCTCATAGAGATGATCGGGGCGGCTCACCGCGAGTTCGCGCACGAGCGCCGGCTCCGCGCTGTGCAGTCCACGCAACAGCTCGTGGAGCGCGCCGAGCACCTGCTCGGCCAGCGCGGTTGAAACCAACGCCTGGGCCTCGCGGCTCCGTTTCAGAAGCGCGGGGAGGCGCCGGTCGTCGGAATCCGAAAAGAGCCGGAAACGATCAAGCAGGAGCTTGAGGCCGCCGAGCATCGGCCGGCCGGCGACCATCGCCATCGGCCGGATCGGAAAGCTCTGATGGCCTGACGTCTCGCCGCGAGGCGCATAGATCAGGCGAAACTCGGGATAGTATCGGACCTCGCCATCCTTGCGCTCGTCCCGCTCGGAAATCAGCAGGCCGGCAAAGACGCCGGTATCGCGCAACAGCCGTTCAAACCGCTGGTGCGGCGTCGCTTCCCAGCCGCCGAGCGCGTTCCTGGCATCGGGATCAACGCCGGGCGCCTCGATGCGGACGAGGAGCTGCCAGCGGCGATCTCCCTCCCCAAGTTCGGCAACCGCCCAGGTCGGCCGAAGCGTGGTGCCGTGCTCCGGGAGGGCCACGAGCAATTCGTCGGGAATGGCCGGGCCGCCCGGCGCACCGGCGACATGGCGCGCTTCCCAGCCAAGCACCCGTTCGACGAAGGCCCAAGGATCAGTCAGTGCGGGCCTGGAAAGTTCCGCGCCGATAACCTCACCGACTTGGCCGGTGTCGATGGGCGTTTGCCTGAGCGGCAAAAGCCCCAGTTCCTTGAGGAGACTTGGGGCGACAACAAGGCCCACCGGGGGCACATGGTCGAGCCATTCGAGATCTGGGTCCCGATAGATTTCCGCAGCCATCGTGCCTACCCCGATACCGGCCAGAGATAGACAAGGCCGACGGGCTCCAGGCGATGCGCGCGCACCTCATAGGAGTCGCGAAGACGCTTCGGCTCATCACGCAATTCCCGCTCAAGGCGGGTCAGACGCCCCTCCCAATGTCGGCGGTCGGCCTCCCGCTCGCGCCGCTCCTCGGGCACGAGATCGAGGGTGAGCTGATTGGGGTCGAACTCTTTCGCCGCCTTGGCGATGCGCGACCGCTGCTGTTCAAGCAGATCGGACAGCGAGCGCGCTTCCTCGTCGCCCCGCTTTTGGAGTTGCGCCGTAACCGTCGTCAGTCGCTCCGCCGCGATCTTTTCCAACGCCGGCACGAGGTCGGCGATGTCCTTGGCGACCAGGGTCTGGATGCGCGCGACAGCCGCGCCAGAAGCTTCACGCGCGTCGCGCAGCGCCGCTTCAAGCTGATTGAGGGTTTTCTCCTCGCCGCTCTCGCCCAGCGGTCGGAGGGCCTTGCGGTCGCGTTCCGACTCCGTCCAGATCGCGGTGATGGGGATGACTTCTTCGTGCAGCCGAGCCGCGCCGGCGCCAAAGACCGCCAAGCGTCCCATCAGCGCGACACGCGGCTGCGCGCCCGGCCCATAGATGACGGACACGCGCGACAGCTTCGACTGAAAGCCCTGGCTGAGGAATCGGGAGAGCAGGCGACGCACGAGCCGGTGCTCAAGATGGACCTGCACCACGTTCGAGGCGTCACGGCCGTCGCCTAAGATCGGCGGTCTGAATGAGATCGACCGAATGGGAGCGTCGCGTCGCCAGTCGCCGAGGCGCTCACCGCGCTTTCGCGGACGAACCCGCAGATCGTCGAAGGCATCGTCCCAACCCGCGTCCTTGGTGAACGCGGGATCGTTGGGATTGAGCTGGTAGGTTTCGACGTCGCCGACCGCTGCGCCACGGGCGTCGTCGAGCGCATAACCCGCGCGCGACAATGCCGCCGCAGCCACGCGATGTAGATCTTCCGGGTCAACGCCGACACGCTCCCGCGACCGTTCAAGCGCGCGTTGAAGATCGGCCTGCTCCTTGAGCAACCGTTCGTGCCGCGCGCGTTCGTCATCGTCCATCTCGGCGCGGGCCCGGTTCAGTCTTTCGGCATCGCTTTCTTCCGCAATAGCGCGAGCAATCGCCGCCGCCTGGCCGCGCAAGATGCCGCCTTCCACAAGCCGTTTGGCGATTCGGTCCTCGATTACCTGGCCAACGGAGCCGAGCTGTTCGCGGATGGTCTCCGTTTTCCGAACCAGAGCCTCCAACACGATGTCGGCCTCACGCTGCTCGTAGCGGAAGTATCGGCAAATGACCTGCTTCGCCGGCTGGAGCTTTCGATCGATGCGGCCGTTGCGCTGCTCCAGCCTGGAGGGGTTCCACGGCAAATCAAAATGAATTAGGTCCGCGCAATAAGTCTGGAGGTTGATGCCCTCCCTGGCCGCATCCGTGCAGATGAGGATGCGCAATGGCTCCACATCCGGATCGGCGTTGAAAGCCCGTTTGACCTCTTCTCGTCGATCCGATCCTGTCGCGCCGGTGAACACGCCAATGCGATCTTCAGAACGGTCCGTGTCCGCCACCGCTTCTCGAAGGCGCCGTTCGAGCCAACGACGTGTGTCCTCGTACTCGGTAAAGATGATGAGCCGCCTGCGATTCCAATTCTGACCGGCGAAAAGGTTGGCTTTGATCCAATCGGTCAACCAGCGCACTCGGGCGTCTGCCCGTGACGCGTATCGCTCCGCGATGACCAACATATCATCGACCGCAGCAAGCTCAGTGCGCAGGTCGCCTTTGGCGGCGCCGGCGACGCCGAGGGCTGACGCGGCCTCCGCTGTAGCATCGTCATCCGCGTCGATGCTCTTCTCAGCTCGCTCGTCCTCAAGCCCAAGTTCAGCGCTATCTTCGCTCGTCGGGCCGCCCACGAAAGCAAGGGCGGCGGCGGCGACAAGGCCGGCCTCTTCGCCGTCCAGCATCCGCTGCAAAGTTGCCCGGTGGACTTTTAGCGTCCGCGCGAACGCGGCAATCGATGACAGGAGCCGCTGCTGGAGACCGACAAAGGCCAGCTTCGCCATCGACGCCTTTTGGGTCGGAAGATTGGCGATGCGCCGCATCCGCATCTCGCCGTAGGCGGCAAGCTGTCGGGCGAGTTCGAGTTCAGGTGTGTCTTCCGGTAAGTCCGCTATGCGAACCGCCTCGATAATCCGCTCCGGAAACGCCTCGCCGAGGCGGCGGAGATCGGCCTTAAGCCGCCGAACCATAACGGGCTCAAGATCCCTTGGGCGAACCTCGACCCCGCGCGTGAAGCGCTGTGGATCGAGCATCTCAAGCAAAGCCGAGAAGCTGTTGGAGTGCCCATTGTGCGGGGTGGCAGTCAGGAACAGGCGGTGCTCGAACCGTTCTCCAAGTTCACGAACCGCCTTCGTAAGCTGGCTTGAAATTGCGTACCGGATGCCGGCCGCCGGGGCGGCGTGGTGCGCCTCGTCCAATATGAAAAGCGCGCGGGCGCGAAACTCGCCGAGCACGTCGCGCAGGCCTGCCGCATAGACTTCATCGGTGAGCAACCGATGGGAGACGATGAAGCGCGAGCCGGTCGCCCAGGGATTCACGGAGAAGCCCCGGAGGCGGCGCATCTCGCCAATCCGCTCCCGGTCGATAATTTCGAACGAAAGCCCGAATTTCGCTTCCAGTTCGTCCTTCCACTGGATGGTCATCGCCGGTGGGGCCGCGATGACGATGAAATCGATCCGGCGCCGCAGCAATAGCTCGCGCGCGACCAGCCCCGCCTCGACGGTCTTTCCAAGGCCCACGTCGTCCGCGATCAACAGATTCACACGCGGCAGCCGCAACGCCTTGCGCAGCGGCAGAAGCTGATAGGCATCGAGCCGAATGCCTGCCCGAAAAGGCGCCTGCAACAGATCGCGGTCAGCCGCGGTCGCGGACCGCCATCTTATGGCACGGAGGTGGGCGGCCAACACTTCGGCCTTGTCGGGCAGCCCGGCGCCGACATTCCGCCAGCCATCCTCATCAAGGACGACCGCGCCGATTTCGGCATCCCAGAGGATTTCGAGCCGCTCGCCTTGTGCATCGTCAGAGATGCACGAGAGGTTGAGCGTCTGAAGGTCGTTCTTCTCGCCCCGCAATTCCTCGACGAGCCAGGGGCGCCCACGCAGCTCGACAAAACTTCCCGGTTCGATGGTCGTCCCAACAGCCCGCTGCATCATTTATCTCGCTTGCTCGGCGTGTTGCGATTCTCACCCTGATGGATGACCCCGGTTAGGCGCTCATACTCCTCGACCGCAAGCACAACCACGACCGCCCGGCCATGCTTTTCGACCGTCACGGGTTCAGCTCGGGCAATGTCGATAAGCCGCCCAAAGTTGTATTTCGCTTCTCTAGCCGATAGCGTTTGCATGGTCCGCCCGAAGCACACTGTTTCGACCATTTGTGGCCAAAATGGCCGAAATTTCAAGGTTTGCTTGGAGGGCGCGCGCAATGGCGGCGAGTTCGATCATCGCGCATTCGAGCGGCGGACCCGGCGGGAGGCATCGATCTCAGATCAAGCGTGACAGGTCGCGCGAACGGATATCCTAAACGCCGACCAGGGCACAGATGGGGGCTGCGGACAGGGGGCATCCGGGCAGCTTCGACTCCTATGCTGCGCCTGGTAATCGCGCCCATCGGGCTCGAAACACAGCCGGAAGCGCGCTGCCGTATCCGGTCTTACGCTTTCGGCTGCTTACAAGGAGCTTACATTGCCTGCCTCGGGCGATAGTGTAAGCAAAAAACGGCCCCGAAGGACCGTTTTAACCGCTTCATTTTCTTGAAGAAAACTGGAGCGGGCGAAGGGATTCGAACCCTCGACCCCAACCTTGGCAAGGTTGTGCTCTACCCCTGAGCTACACCCGCGTCCGTGACGAGGAACCTCCCGTCGGCGGCGCTTATGGCGCAAGCCGAAGAAGATTGCAACACCCTGCACCTTGAATTAGCGGCGGCTTTGTTGGACGATTGCAAGACGCGGGCGTGAATTGATGTTCGCTCGCGTCTATGCGAAGCGCTATGGCTCTGCGCGAGGCCTGGGGATGAATGAAACGGTAAGTCCTGAAAAGGTCGACGTCGCCGAGCCGGTGAAGCCGGTCGCGCCGAAAACCCATCGCTGGGGCAAGGTCGCGCTCGCCCTTGCGCTCGCCGCGGCGATCGTCGTGGCTTGGCAATACGTCGAGAATATCGCGCCCTCGACAAACCAGGCGACGACCCCGGCCGCCGCGCCCGCGCAGACGGTTCGCGACGCTCCGGCGGTCAACGGCGACATGCCGATCACCATCAACGCGCTGGGCGTGGTGACGCCGCTCGCCACCGTCATGGTCAAGACCCAGATCGCGGGCAAGCTGATGTCGGTCGGCTTTCAGGAAGGCCAGCTCGTCAAGGCGGGCGATTTTCTCGCCCAAATCGATTCGCGTCCCTATGAGGCGGCGCTCGCCCTGGCCCAGGCGCAACTGGCGAAGGACACGGCGCTGCACCAGCAGGCGCAATCCGACCTCGCGCGTTACGAAACGCTGAGCAAGCAGGATTCGATCGCGCTCCAGCAGGTCGTAGACCAGCAGTTCCTCGTGGCGCAAGACAAAGCCGCGATGGGCAGCGATCAGGCCCAGATCGACACCGCCAATCTGAACATCGCCTATTGCCATATCGTCGCGCCGGTCGGCGGGCGCGTCGGCCTGCGGCAGGTCGACCCCGGCAATTATCTCCAGCCCTCGGACACCACCGGGATCGTCGTGATCACCCAGCTCGATCCGATCAGCGTCGTCTTTTCCACGCCGGAGGACAACCTGCCGCAAATCGCCGCGCGGATAAAGGCCGGCGCGACGCTGCCGGTCACGGCGTTCGACCGCGCCAACGTCAAACAATTGGCCACGGGAACGCTGACCACTTACGACAACCAGGTCGACGTGACGACGGGGACGTTCAAGCTGCGCGCGACGTTCGCCAATTCCGACGGCGCGCTGTTTCCCAACCAGTTCGTCAACGTCCTCCTGCTGGTCGACACGCTTTCGGGCGCGGTGCTCGCCCCCAACGCGGCCATCCAGCTCGGCGCCAACGGCAGTTTCGTCTACGTCGTCAACGCCGATTCGACGGTCGCCGCGCGCCCGGTCACGACCGGGCCCGCGGACGCGAAGAACACGACGATCGTCTCCGGCCTGACGGCCGGCGAGAACGTGGTGATCGACGGCGTCGACCGGCTGCGCGACGGCGCCAAGGTGAGCGTGCGCAACACCGCGAGCGCGGCGGCGCAAAATCCGGCCGCGGCCGGCGCGCCGCAAACCCCGACGCCGACGCCCTCGGCGACCGGTCAGGGACAGCGCCAGCACCACCATCAGGCCCAGGACGCCGGCGCGCCGTCGCCAGCGGCGAGCCCCGCGCAATGACGGCGCGAACGAGGACGCGGCGATGAACCCTTCGCGCCTGTTCATCGAGCGGCCGGTGGCGACGACGCTGCTGATGATCGCGATTCTGATGATCGGCGTCGCCGCCTACAAGTTCCTGCCGCTTTCCGCGCTGCCCGAGGTCGACTACCCCACCATTCAGGTTCAGACCTTCTACCCCGGCGCGAGCCCGGAGGTGATGACGTCGTCGGTGACCGCGCCGCTGGAGCGGCAATTCGGCCAGATGCCCTCTCTGTCGCAAATGATGTCGCAAAGCTCGGCGGGCGCCTCGGTCATCACCCTGCGCTTCACCCTCGATCTGAGCCTGGACATCGCCGAACAGGAAGTTCAGGCGGCGATCAACGCCGCCGGCAACCTCTTGCCGGCCGATCTTCCCGCGCCGCCGATCTACGCCAAGGTCAACCCGGCCGACGCGCCGATCCTGACCCTCGGCGTGACCTCGAAGACCCTCAAGCTGACGGATGTCGAGGACATCGTCGAAAGCCGGCTCGTGCCGAAGCTGTCGCAGCTTCCCGGCGTCGGCCTGGTGTCGATTTCGGGCGGTAACGTGCCGGCGGTGCGCATTCACGCCAACCCACTGGCGCTCGCCGCCTACGGGCTCAACCTCGACGATCTCAGAACGACCATCAGCAATCTCAACGTCAATACGCCGAAGGGCAATTTTGACGGTCCGTCGCAGTCCTTCGCCATCAACGCCAACGATCAGATCCGCAATCCCAGCGACTACCTCACTTCGGTTGTGGCCTACCGCAACAACGCGCCGATCCTCTTGAGCGACGTCGCCACCGTGGAGATGGCGGCCGAGAACAACCGGCTTTCCGCGTGGATGAACGCGACGCCGGCGCTGATCGTCAACATTCAGCGCCAGCCGGGCGCCAACGTCATCCAAGTCGTCGACAGCATCAACGCCTTGCTGCCGACGCTGACGGCGTCGCTGCCGCAAGCGGTCTCGATCACGCCGTTGACCGACCGCACCACGACGATCCGCGCTTCGGTCAGCGACGTCGAGTTCGAGTTGACGTTGGCCGTCGGGCTCGTGGTGCTGGTGATCTTCCTGTTCCTGCGCAACATTCCGGCGACGATCATTCCCAGCCTGTCGGTGCCGCTTTCGCTCGTCGGCGCGCTGGCGATCATGTATCAAATGAATTTCAGCCTCGACAATCTGTCGCTGATGGCGCTCACCGTCGCCACCGGCTTCGTCGTCGACGACGCCATCGTGGTGATCGAGAACATCTCGCGCTATCTCGAAGAGGGCGATTTGCCCAAGGAAGCGGCGCTGAAGGGCTCGCGGCAGATCGGCTTCACCATCATCTCGCTCACCGTTTCGCTGATCGCGGTGCTCATCCCGCTGCTCTTCATGGGCGACGTGGTCGGGCGGCTGTTCCATGAATTCGCGATCACGCTGGCGGCGACGATCGTCATCTCCGCCTTCGTCTCGTTGACGCTGGTGCCGATGCTGTGCGCGAAATTGCTCCGGCCGACCCCCGCCGGGCAACGCGGCCGCAAGCACGCGACGGGCGGCCGCTTCTTCCAGGGGCTGCAGCGCCTTTACGCCACGCTGCTCAACGTGGTGCTGAACCATCAGGTCGTCACCCTCCTCGTCGCGCTGGCGACCTTCTTCATCACCGGATATCTCTATGTCGCGATCCCCAAGGGATTCTTTCCGGTGCAGGACACCGGCATCATCCAGGGCGTCACCCAGGCCGCCGAAGACATTTCCTTCGACAAGATGGCCGAGCATCAGCAGGCCCTGGCCAAGGCGATCTCGGCCGATCAGGACGTCGAAAGCCTGTCCTCGTTCATCGGCGTCGACGGCTCCAACGTCACGCTCAACTCCGGCCGTGTCCTCATCAATCTCAAGCCGCACGCGCAACGCCAATCGACCGCCAGCGACGTCATCCGCCGCTTGCAGCAGGAGACCGCCGGCGTCACCGGCGTTTCGCTCTACATGCAGCCGGTCCAGGACCTGTCGATCGACACCGCCGTCAGCGCCACCCAATACCAGTTCACCCTGGAAAATCAGGATCTCCCGACGCTGCAGACCTGGACGCCGACGGTGCTGGCGCGCCTCGCCAAGGTGCCCGACATCGTCGACGTCGCCAGCGACTTGCAGCCCAACGGCCGGTCGGTGATCGCTAATATCGACCGCGCCAGCGCGTCGCGATTCGGCATCACGCCGGCGACGATCGACAACGCGCTCTACGACGCCTACGGCCAACGCATCATTTCGACCGTCTTCACCCAGTCGAACCAATATCGCGTCATTCTCGACATCGATCCGGCGATGACCCATTCCCTGGCGTCGCTCGGCACGATCTATCTGCCCTCGGCGGCCTCGACCAGCGGCCAGGTGCAGCTTCCCTCGATCGCTTCGCTGGTGGTGCAGCAGGCGCCGCTGCAGATTTCGCATCTCAAGCAATTTCCGGTGACGACGATTTCGTTCAACTTGGCGCCCGGCGCTTCGCTCGGCGGCGCCGTCGACGCCATCAACGCCGCGCTCGCGGAGATCAATATTCCCGCCAGCTTCGCGGTGAGCTTTCAGGGCTCCGCGCAAGCGTTCCAATCCTCGCTGTCGAACGAGTTGTTCCTGCTGCTCGCGGCGGTCGCGACGATGTATATCGTGCTGGGCGTTCTCTACGAAAGCTTCATCCACCCCATCACGATTCTCTCGACGCTGCCTTCGGCCGGCATCGGCGCCTTGCTCGCTCTCGACATCGCCGGCGCCGGGCTCGACATCATCGGCGTCATCGGCATCGTCCTCCTGATCGGCATCGTCAAGAAGAACGCGATCATGATGATCGACTTCGCGCTGGAGGCGCAGCGCTATGAGGGAAAGAACGCGCGCGAGGCGATCTTTCAGGCCTGCCTGCTTCGTCTGCGGCCGATTCTGATGACGACGGTGGCGGCGATGTTCGGCGCCTTGCCGCTGATGCTGGGCACCGGCGTCGGTTCGGAGCTGCGCCATCCGCTTGGATTGGCGATCGTCGGCGGCCTCGCCGTCAGTCAGATTCTCACGCTGTTCACGACGCCGGTGATCTATCTCTTCTTCGAGCGCATCGGCGCGCGCCTGGGCGCCGGCGCGACGGATAATACGCTGGCGGCGGAGGCGCCGTGAACAACCGCTTTTCCGAGCTCTTCATCCGGCGGCCGGTGGCGACGACGCTGCTGACGATCGGCATCGCGCTGGCGGGCCTTCTCGCGTTCGGACAATTGCCGGTTTCGCCGCTGCCGCAGGTCGATTTTCCCAACATCTCGGTGTCGGCCACCATGCCCGGCGCCAGCCCCGACACGATGGCGTCCGCCGTCGCGGCGCCGCTGGAGCGCCATCTCGGGCAGATCGCCGACGTCAACGAAATGACGTCGTCGAGCTCGCTCGGTTCGACGCGCATCCAACTGCAGTTCGGGCTCGACCGCGACATCGACGGGGCCGCGCGCGACGTGCAGGCGGCGATCAACGCGGCTCGCGCCGATCTGCCGACCAGCCTGCGCTCCAACCCGACCTATCACAAGGTCAACCCCGCCGACGCGCCGATCATGGTTCTGGCGCTGACGTCGACGACGCGCACCGCCGGACAGATCTACGACATCGCGTCCAACGTCTTGCAACAGCGCCTCTCTCAGCTCGACGGCATCGGCGAGGTCGACGTCGTCGGCAGCGCGCTGCCGGCGGTGCGGGTCGAGCTCAACCCGGGCGCGCTGTTCCGCTACGGCATTGGCCTCGAGGACGTGCGCGCGGCGCTCGCCTCCGCCAACGCCAACAGCCCGAAGGGCGCGATCGAGGACAGCGACTATCACTATCAGATCTACGCCAACGATCAGGCGAGCCACGCCGCCGACTATCGCGACCTCGTCGTGGCTTACCGCAACAACGCCGCGGTGCGCCTCGCTGACGTCGCCGAAGTCGTCGATTCGGTGGAGGATCTGCGCAACGCCGGGCTCTCCAACGGCAAGCCGTCGGTGGCGATCGTGCTGTCGCGCCAGCCCGGCGCCAACATCATCGAGGCGGTCGACGGCGTCAAAGCGGAGCTGCCGCGCCTCGCCGCCTCGTTGCCGGGCGACGTCGATCTCACTGTCGTCGTCGACCGATCGATCACCATCCGCGGCTCGCTCGCCGACACCGAACGCACCTTGATCACCGCGGTCGTCTTGGTGATCTTCGTGGTGTTCGTCTTCCTGCGCAACCCGCGCGCCGCCGCGATCCCGAGCGTCGCGGTGCCGGTCTCGATCATCGGCTCGTTCGCGGCGATGTATCTGCTCGGCTTCAGTCTCGACAATCTCTCGCTGATGGCGTTGACGATTTCGACCGGATTCGTCGTCGACGACGCCATCGTCGTGCTGGAGAACGTCACGCGTCACATCGAGGCGGGCGCGACCCGCATGCAGGCGGCGATCCTGGGCGCGCGCGAGGTCGGCTTCACCGTCCTCTCGATCAGCCTCTCCCTCATCGCGGTGTTCCTGCCGTTGCTGCTGATGGGCAGCATCGTCGGTCGGCTGTTCCGGGAGTTCGCCGTCACGCTTTCGATCGCGGTGATGATCTCGCTGGTCGTCTCCCTGACGACGACGCCGATGATGTGCTCGCTGATCCTGCCGAAGCGCGTCGTCCTCACGCATGGCGCGCTCTATCGGTTCACCGAGCGCGGCTTCGACGCCATGCTCGCCTTCTATCGCACGACGCTGGCGATGGCGCTGCGCCATCCCTTGATCGTCATGCTCGTTCTCCTGTCGATGATCGGGCTCAACGTCCACCTCTTCAGACAGGCGACATACGATCTGTTCCCGGTCCAGGACACCGGGCTGCTCATCGGCTCCATCCAGGGCGACCAGAGCATCTCCTTCCAGTCGATGAAGCGCAAACTGGCGCAGTTGCAGACGATCGTTCAAGACGATCCGGCGGTGGCCTCCGTCGTCGGCGTCACCGGCGGAAGGCAGGCCAATTCCGGCTTCGTCTACATCTCGCTGAAACCGTTCGCCCAGCGCCAGATCAGCGCCGACGGCGTGGTCGCGCGGCTGCGCGGCAAGCTCGCCGCGGTGGCCGGCGCGCGGCTCTATCTGGTCGCCGTTTCGGACTTGCGCACCGGCGGGCGGCAGAGCAACGCCACCTACCAATACACCCTTCTCTCGGATGACACGGCGACGCTCTACAAATGGGCGCCGCGACTGACCGCGGCGTTGCTGCAGAGCGACATCCTGAAGGACGTCAATTCCGATCAGCAGCAAGGCGGCCTCGAAACCGATCTGACGATCGATCGGCCGACCGCGATGCGACTGGGGCTCACTTTGAGCGCCATCGACAACACCCTCTACGACGCTTTCGGTCAGCGGCAGGTTTCGACCATCTACAACGCTCTCAACCAATATCACGTCGTGATGGAGGTGGCGCCGCGCTATTGGCAGGATCCGTCGACCCTGAGGAACATTTGGGTCTCGACCGCCGGCGCCAATCCGACCGGCGCGCAGCAGACCAATGCGGTCGCCGGACTGTTCGTCGCCTCGACGGCGGCGACGAGCTCCGCAGCTTCGATCGCCGCCGATTCGGCGCGCAACCTTGCGATGAATTCCCTCGCCGCCAGCGGCCATTCCAGCGCGTCGGCCGGCTCGGCGGTTTCCACTTCGCAGGAGACCATGATTCCGTTGTCGGCGTTCACCCATTACCAACTCGGCCAGACGCCGCTGGCCGTCAATCATCAGGGCCAGTTCGCCGCGACGACGATTTCGTTCAACCTCGCGCCGGGGCGCGCGCTGAGCGAAGCGCAAAAGGCGATCGAGGACGCGACGACGAGCATCCGTTTGCCGTCGACCATTCACGGCGCCTTCGCCGGAACCGCCGCGACCTACCAGCAATTCGCCTCCGGCTTGGTGCTGCTCTTCGCGGCGGCGCTCGTCGCCGTCTACATCGTGCTGGGCATCCTCTACGAAAGCTATATCCATCCCCTGACGATCCTTTCGACGCTGCCGTCGGCGAGCGTCGGCGCGCTGATCGCGATGAAAATGTTCAACACCGAATTCACCATCATCGCCGCGATCGGCATCATCCTGCTCATCGGCATTGTGAAAAAGAACGCGATCATGATGATCGATTTCGCGCTCCAGGCCGAGCGCCAGGGCCTTGCGACCAAGGACGCGATCACCCAGGCGTGCCTGCTTCGCTTCCGGCCGATCATGATGACGACTTTCGCCGCGCTGTTCGGCGCCCTGCCGCTCGCCTTCGGCACCGGCGAAGGCTCGGAGCTGCGCCATCCCCTGGGAATCACCATCGTCGGCGGCTTGCTGGTCAGCCAGGCCTTGACCCTCTATACGACGCCGATCATCTTCCTCTATCTTGATCGCTTCGGAAACTGGCTTCGTCGTCTTTGGGGCCGTTTCTACTTGCGCGACAAATCCGCGCGGCTGGCGGGGGCCGGATCATGAGTTTTGGACGCCGGACGTCCTTGGCGACGTTGGGGCTGGCGCTGCCGCTGATCGGCTGCGCGGCCGTCGGGCCCGATTATCAACGCCCCGCCGCGATCGTTCCCGCCCAGTACAAGGAAATCAAGGGCTGGAAGCTCGCCACGCCGCGCGACGACTTCGCCAAGGGCGAATGGTGGCGGCTGTTTCGCGACGCCGAACTGAACAAGCTGGAGGCGCAGGTCGCCGTCTCCAATCAGACGCTCAAAGCCGACGAGGCGAACTATCGCGAGGCGCTGGCGCTGATCGCCGAGGCCCGCGCCGGCCTTTATCCCACCCTGAACTTCAATCCGTCGCTGACGCGCGCGTCGGCCGGTGGGCAAGTCAGCGACGTGCTCAACGCGCAGCTCAGCGCCGCCTGGGCGCTGGACGTCTGGGGCAAGGTGCGGCGCGCCGTAGAGCAGCAGGGCGCCGGCGCGCAGGTGAGCGCCGCCGACCTCGCCAACGCGACGCTGTCGGCGCAGTCCGCGCTGGCGCTCGCCTACGTGCAGTTGCGCGAGTCGGATTCCCTCGACGATCTATTGGCCAACACGGTCAAGCAGTACCAGCGTTCCCTCGACATCACGCAAAACCAGTACAACGCGGGAACCGCCGCCAAGTCCGACCTCATCACCGCGCAGGCTTCGGTCCTGGCGGCGCAGGCCCAGCAGATCAACGTCGGCGTCGCGCGGGCGCAGAACGAGCACGCGATCGCGGTGCTCATGGGCAGACCGCCGTCCGAGCTTTCGATCCCGCACAGCCAACTCGCGCTCGACATCCCCGCCGTGCCGCTGCGCCTGCCCTCGACCTTGCTGGAGCGGCGCCCGGACATCGCCGCGGCGGAGCGGACGATGCAGGAGCAGAACGCCGCCATCGGCGTCGCCGTCGCCGGCTATTATCCCGACATCACGCTCTCCGGCTCCTTCGGCTACCTCGGCAATCCCTTCATCAGGCAAATCGCCGCGGCCAATCCGGTCTGGTCCTACGGATTGTCGTTGGCGCAGCCGCTGTTCAACGGCGGCCTGACCGACGCGCAGGTCGACGCGGCGACCCAGACTTACGAAGCCAGCGTCGCCACCTATCGCCAGACCGTTCTCACCGCGTTTCAGCAGGTCGAGGATCAACTCGTCTCGATCCGCATCCTCAGCCAAGAGATCAAGGTGCAAACCGAAGCGGTCAAGGCCGCCGAACAGGCCGTGCAGATCGCGCTCAACGAATATCGCGCCGGCACACAGAACTTCACCACGGTCGTTACCGCCGAAGCGATCGCGCTCAGCGACGAGGAATCGGCGCTGACGTCGCGCGCGCAACGCCTGACCGCCGCCGTCAGCCTCGTCGTCGCTCTGGGCGGGGGATGGAGCACGGACGAACTGCCCGCGCTTACGACGACGGCGGCGCTGACCCCGACGCCTGCGCCCACGCCCTGACGGGCGCGCCCGACGTCAGTCGGGCAGCGCGTAACGACGCGCGATCTCCCAGGCGGCGCGCGCCTGCGCAATGGAAATGGCGCCGCCGTTGGCGGCGCGCGCGGCCTGCGTCGCTTGCGTGAGGGCGGGCGGACGGTCCGGATCGGGCAGATCGGCGAGGGCGCCCGCCAGCGCCGCGCTCATCGCGGAATTCGCCGCGCCGTCGCCGCTCAGCTTGACCGCGAGCATCAACGCGATCGCGGGTCGCGGCGCCGCCGACAGGCGGGCGATCCGATACGCGTTGAGGAAGCGCTTCACGCCGCGCGGCGCGTCGGCGGCGAGCGGCGCGATCGCGGTCAGCAGCGCCGCCTCGCCTTGCGAAAGCGGCTCGATCAGACGCGATTGCCCGGCGTCGACATGCCGCAACGGATTGACGACGGCGTTGGAGCCGATGAGGCGCGCCGCAAACCGTCCGCCGTCGGCCAGACCGAGGGTCTGCGCGTTGAAGACGACCTGAAAGAACTTCTCCAGTCGCCCGCGCGCGGCTTCGCCGCCCCCGCCCGCGCTCGCCAGCGCCGCAGGGTCGCACGCGACCGCTGCGGCGCAGCCGGGACCGAGCATCGTGTTGGCTGCTTCGATCAATCGCAAGGAGTCGGCGGGCGCCAAGGCGTCGAGATTGTCGAAAGCGAAGACGAGGCGCTGCGGCGCGGCGCCCGAGGCGCCGCCGGGCGCGCTCATCAAGCGGCCGAGTTCGACGAAGAAGGAGCGCGCGGCCTTCCCTGCGGCCTCGGGCCCGCGCACGAAGGCCGGGCCCGGCGCGCGCGCGGTCGCTTTCGCGCCGCCGGCGCGTTTGGCCGCCGCTTGCGCGTGCTGGGCCGCCGCGTCGGCTTCCGCGCCGAGCATGGCGACGCGCTGGTTCAGGCGGGCGGCGCTGGCGTCGAGTTCGCGCCGGCGCTCGCGCACGTCCTGATTGAGGAGGCGAAGGCCGCGAAACAGCAGAGCCGAGAAGCCGACGGCGCGCCAGACGTTCAGGACGAGCGCGAGGAGGCCGAGCGCGATCGCGACTTCGATCGCCGTTTCCAGGAGATCGCCGTGCGCCGTCAGCCAGTCGGCCGCCGGGGCGAACGTCGCGCCGAGACCGCGCAGCCAATCGGCGGCTGGGACGCCGCGCAATTGGTCGAGAACGAACGCCAGCGCGAAAGCGATCGCCGCGACCGCGAGCCACCGCGCCTGGCTGCGATACGCCCAAATCGAGCGAACGACCAGGCTGGCGCGCGAGGCCGCGCCGACGCTCTCGAGGTCGCGCACGAGATCGCGGTAGCTCGTCGCGGGGTCGCCTGCGGTGAAGTCGAACCGGCGCAGCCGCGCCTCGATCGAGGCGCGGTTGGCGCGCGCGAAGGCGTCGAGGCGCGATCCCGGGGTCTCGTAGAGGAGCGCCTCGGTGAGCCGTGCGCGCTTGGCCTCGACTTCGTCGCGCGCCGCGCGCTCGGCTTCCAGCCGTTTGCCGATTTCGTCGTGGCGATCCGCGGCGGCCGCCGCGGCGCGCTGCGGATCGGTCCCCGCGTGGGCGGCTTCGTCGGCGAGCGCGGCGTAACTGACGCCGCCCCGATCGCGTTCCAGCGCCGCGAAGGCGGCCGACGCGATCGCGACGGCGGGATCGCCGGAAACGCCGGCCGCGTCGATCGGCACGACCACCACGCGGGACAGATAAGGCGTTCCGGCCGTCTTGCCGGCGGCGGCGGCCAGGTTCTCGACCGCTTCGACGAGGCGACGAAGCGCGAAACTCTTGCCCGAGCCGGGCGGGCCGACGATCCCGGCCAGGAACGGGGTCTGCGCCTCCGCGACGACGCAGAGCTCGGCAAGCGGCTCGATGGCCTCGGCGGCGTTGCGAAGATCCGCGCAATCGGTGGAATCGGCATAGAGAACCGGATCGTGCGGGGGGCGCTGAACGACGTCGGAGGCGACGACCGGCGGCGCGGAACGAGCGCTTTCGCTCGCCGTCGGCCCCTCGCCGGGAACGCGCCCTATACGATCGTCCGCGCTGACTTCGATCAAGCGAGCCTCCGTCCGTTGTCGGCGGCGCCCGCGGCGACGACTGGCGTCGTGCGGGCGGCGTCGCGCGGTGACGATTGGCCGCGCCGACGGTCCGCGTCAAGCGCAAAACCGCTCGGCCGACGGCGCTCGGTCGTGCAGCCTCAGGGCGCGGCCTTGCCGCGGGCGGCGGGAGCGGCGAGCCGACGCGCCTGCGCCGCGCTCGCTTGTTTCGGCAATTTCTCGGCGATGCCGTAGATTCGTTCGCGCCGGTCGAGTTCGTTCAGCACGTCGGCGGGCGTTATGCCGCATTCGGCCCAGACGACCGCAAGATGATAGAGAACGTCGGCGCTCTCCAATATCGCCGATTCGCGATTCATCTGAACGGCGTCGAGACCGACTTCGATCGCTTCCTCGATCAGTTTCTTGGCCATTTTCTGCACGCCGTCGCGGAAGAGCTTGGACGTGCGCGAGGTCGAGGGATCGCGGTCCCTCGCGGCGAGCACGCAAGCGTACAAGCGTTCGAGCGAATCGTTCACGGGGCGGGGCTCGTTGTGAATTTCGCCGGGGCGCGCTGCCGAGTCATGCGGCGGTCAGGCCGCGAAACATCCCGCGCCCGTCGATCCCGCCGACCAGGGGATCGATGAGGTTCTCGGGGTGCGGCATCAAGCCGAGGATATTGAAGGTCTCGTTGTAGACGCCGGCGATGTCGTTCATCGAGCCGTTGGGGTTGGCGGCGCCGCCGAGGGCGCCGGCGGCGTCGCAATAGCGGAAGGCGACGCGGCCCGAGCGCTCCAACTCGGCCAAACCCGCCGAATCGATGGTGTAGTTCCCCTCGCCGTGGGCGATGGCGACCTTGATGACCTGCCCGAGCGCATAGCCGCGCGTGAACGGCGTCGTTACGTTTTCGACCCGAAGATGCTGCATTCTGCACAGGAACCGGCGGCCCGTGTTGCGCATGAGAACGCCGGGCAGCAGGCCGGCCTCGCACAGGATCTGGAAGCCGTTGCAGATGCCCAGGATGAGCCCGCCTCGCGCGGCGTGGGCGCGCACCGCGTCCATGATCCGGGCGCGCGCCGCGATCGCGCCGCAGCGCAGATAGTCGCCGTAGGAAAAGCCGCCGGGCAGCACGACGAGGTCGGTCCCTTCGGGCAACGCGCGATCGTCGTGCCAGACGATCGCCGGCGGCGCGCGGCAAGCTTGCTCGAGCGCGCGAGCGGCGTCGCCCTCGCGGTTGGAGCCGGGAAAGAGAATGACGGCGGCGCGCAGCGGGCTATTCATGGTCGATTGCGTAATCTTCGACGATCGTGTTGGCGAGCAGCTTTTCGCATGCCTCGGCGAGCTTGCGGTTAGCCGCCTCGCGGTTCTCGGCGTCGATCTCGACGTCGAAGACCTTGCCCTGGCGCACGCTGGCGATCCCGCCGACGCCGAGCGACTTCAACGCCCCTTCGATGGCCTTGCCCTGGGGGTCCAGCACCCCCGGTTTCAGGGTGACGATCACGCGCGCTTTCATCGGCAAGCCTCGCCATTGAAGAAAATCGCTCAAGCCGCGTTGGAGGCCGGCGTCAGCGTCAGCAGAGAATAGAGGGCGGAGGCGTCGCGCGTCGCGCGCAGTTGCGCCGCCAGATTGGCGTCGCGAAGCACGCGCGCGATCATCGCCAGCGCCTTCAAATGGTCGGCGCCGGCGCTCTCCGGCGCGACGAGCAGGAAGATCAGGTCGACGGGAAGCCCGTCCAGCGCTTCGAAATCGATCGGCCGCTCCAGCCGCGCGAAAATGCCGAAGATGCGCCCGCACTTGGCGAGCTTGCCGTGCGGGATGGCGATGCCGTCGCCGACGCCGGTCGACCCCAGGCGTTCGCGCTGGAGGAGCGAATCGAAGATTTCGCGCGCCGACAGTCCCGACGCCGACGCGGCGCGCTCGCTCATTTCTTGCAACGCCTGCTTCTTGCCGTTGACGCGAAGAGCTGGGATGATCGCGTCAGGCGTGAGAAGATCGGAGAGAGGCATCTCGAACTCGAGTTAAGGGCTTGCCGATGGGCCGGACTTCATGGGCGACTTCGCGAGCGCCCCACGTTCGCTCGCTCGCGCCCTAATGCGGGTCGAGCCAGCCGATCGCGCCGTCGGCGCGGCGATAGACGACGTTCACCCGCGCGCTCCCGGCGTGCTGGAACATGACGAGCGGCGCGCCGCTGAGATCGAGTTCGGCGACGGCGGAGGCCACCGACAGGCTCTTGAGCGGTTGGGAGCCTTCCGCGACGACGACGGGGTTGAAGTCGACCGGCTCTTCCTCGGCCTCGCGCGGCGCCTCGATCACATAATTGGCGATCTGCAATCGAGCGCGCCCCTCGCCGGCCCCCGGACCGGCGGCCTGATGGTCCTTGAGCCGCGCCTTGTAGCGGCGCAAGCGTCGTTCGATCTTGTCGAGCGCGTGCTCGAAGCTCGCGTAGGGCTCCTGCGCCGCGCCTTCCGCCTGAAGATTCATGCCCGAACTCAGATGCAGGGAACAATCCGCGCGATAACCGGACCCTTCGCGCGACATCACGACATGGCCGCTGACCCGGCCGTCGAAATAACGCGCCATGATCGCCTCGACCTTATCGAGAACGTGGCGGCGCAGGGATTCTCCGATATCGAGGTTCTTGCCGGATACTCGTAAAGGCATCGATTGCCTAGCCTCTCTGGTTCGCTCCAAGTCCAATCGCCTCGCGGCGACCAAAGTCAAACTCACAGCGACGAGCATCCGCCGATTGACAAACCTGCGCGCGGCGGCCGTGACGTTCGAAATTGCGGCGGTCGCAGGCTTCGGCTCTTCTGCCGGCTAGCGTTAGAAGCCCGCCGAGGCGATGTCAATCGCGACCTGTTCGTCGGCGCGCGCGAAGTCGAAACGGTGGTTTTTATCATAGGGTTAGCGGACCATTTGGCTGCGCCTGCGGGCGCGTCGGCGTCATTTTCGCGCGACGGCGGTCGACCGAGGAGGGGATGCGTAAGGAGTCGCGATACTTGGCGACGGTGCGGCGCGCGACGACGATGTCGGCGCGGCGCAGGCGCGCCACGATCACGTCGTCGGACAGCACGTCGCTCGGGTCCTCGGCGTCGATCATCTGCTTGATCTTGAAGCGGACCGATTCGGCCGAATGCGCCAGAGCCGCGCTGTTGGAAACCGAGGCGATCGAGGTGGTGAAGAAATACTTCATCTCGAACAGGCCGCGCGGCGTCTGGATGAACTTGTTCGAGGTCGCGCGAGAGACGGTCGACTCGTGAACCCCGATGGCGTCCGCGACCGCCTTCAGGTTGAGCGGCCGCAAGCTCGCGACGCCTTCGACGAGAAAGCCGTCCTGACGCCGCACGATCTCGGAGGCGACGTTGAGAATGGTGCGCGCGCGCTGCTCGAGGCTCTTGGTCAGCCAATTCGCGGTCTGCAAGTTCGCCGAGATAAATTGTCGATCTTCCTCGCGCGAAGCGCCGCGCTTGATTCGCGCCGCGTAGGTTTCGTTGACCAGCACGCGCGGCAAGGCGTCGCTGTTGAGCTCGACGCGCCACGAATGGTCCGGCGCGGCGGAGACGAAGACGTCGGGGATCGCGGGCGGCTCGACCGCCGCGCCGAACCCGCGGCCCGGCTTGGGATCGAGGCGCTTGATCTCGCCGATCATGTCGGCCAGGTCCTCGTCGTCGACGCCGCAGGCGCGGCGCAGCGCTGCAAGATCGCGTTTGGCCAGCGCCGGCAAATTCTCGATCAGCGCGCGCATCGCCGGGTCGAAGCGGTCGCGCTCGATCAGTTGCAGCGCCAGACATTCGGCGAGGCTGCGCGCGAAGATGCCGGTGGGCTCCAGGTCCTGCAGGCGCTTCAACACCTCTTCGACGTGCGGGAGGGGGGAGCCGAGGCGCTCGGCGATGTCCTCGAGGGCGCCGGTGAGATAGCCCGCCTCGTCGAGCGCGTCGATCAAGGCGACCGCGATCATGCGATCGACGGGCGCGGCAAGCGCGATCATCGCCTGCCGGGTCAGATGCTCGCCTAAAGTGACCGGCGCGGCGACGTAGGCCTCGATATCGGGCGCGCCGTCCTCGCCGCCGCCGCGGCCCGCCACCCCGGTCCAGGACGTCGCGCTGAGACCCTTGCCTTCATCCTGAGGCGCGCGCTCCAAAGGGGTCGCGGCGCGGTCGGGATCGAAGGCGTTGTCGATCTCCGTGCCGAGATTCTCGGCGAGCGCCGCGGGATCGGATTCGAGCGCCTCGGAGGCCCAGTCCCCGGGCTCGGGCGAGGTCGAAACCGGTTCGGGTTCCCGAACTTCGCCGGGGACGTCCACGGCCGGCGCGTCCTCGGCGCGCTCCAGCAGGGGGTTGCGCTCCAATTCGGTCTCGACGAAGGCGGCGAGCTCGGCGTTGGGCATCTGCAGAAGCTTGATCGCCTGCAACAGTTGCGGCGTCAGCACCATCGACTGGCCTTGACGCATTGCGAGTTTGTGCGAAAGCGCCATCCCCAACCACCAACCCACTCTACCCGTCGAAGCGCCGCTCGAATTCGCGGCTTGGTTCTTGCTTATACCACGCGAAGCCGATCAAAAGACAAGGCCATAAGTGGCGCCCGGCGTCGCATGCGGTTACGGTAAACGAAGGCCGCGCCGGCCGCGGCGAGAAACGTCGCGTCATGGCCGGGCTTGTCCCGGCCATGACGCCTTCAAGCTGCCGCTTTCCAAGACGAAAAGCCGCGTATTTTCAAGCTCTTTCTGGGAAGCCGAAGCAGCTTCGCCGCATGGATGGCCGGGACAAGCCCGGCCATGACGGTGGTTGGTGTTTTCGACGATTGGCGCAAGACCTCGTTTTCCCGGCGCCGCCCAGGGAGTCATCGCCCGCGCCCGCGAAATCTCGGCGCATCGATATAAAGATTTGCTTATATCTTTATTGCGCCATTCCCGCGGATTTGCTAAGCGTCGCCCGGTTCAACCGCTAAGGCTTCCCCCATGAGCACGCCCCCCGCCGATTACGCCGTCGCCGATCTCGGCCTTGCCGCCTACGGGCGCAAGGAAATCGCCATCGCCGAGACCGAGATGCCCGGCCTGATGGCGACGCGGGCGGAATTCAAGGCGGCGCAGCCGCTCAAGGGCGCGCGCGTCGCCGGCTCGCTGCACATGACGATCCAGACCGCGGTGCTGATCGAGACGCTGAAGGCGCTCGGCGCCGACGTGCGCTGGGCCTCGTGCAACATCTACTCGACTCAGGACCACGCCGCCGCGGCGATCGCGGCGAGCGGCACGCCGGTGTTCGCGATCAAGGGCGAGAGCCTGAAAGACTATTGGGACTACACCCATCGCATCTTCGAATGGAGCGACGGCGGCTGCCCCAACATGATCCTCGACGACGGCGGCGACGCGACG
>JBEKLU010000055.1:0-60995 GCA_050010035.1 Roseiarcus sp. | reverse complement strand
CGTTGGCGGATCGAGCTGTTCTTCAAATGGATCAAGCAGCACCTGCGCATTCGCAGCTTCTTCGGCAACAGCGAAAACGCCGTAAAGACCCAAATCTGGATCGCGGTCGCCGTCTACGTGCTTATCGCCATCGTCAAGAAACGCCTGGCCCTAGACGCGAGTCTCTACACAATCCTGCAGATGGTCAGCGTCACGGCTTTCGAAAAAACGCCGCTTAATCAGCTGCTTGACCCAGGCTCAAAGCCAAACCAAACTCGCCAATCCTCTAACCAATTGAATCTCTTCAACGATTAGCCGGACACAAGTGGGACAGGATACGAATTGCCGAATTTCGCGGCCCGCAGTCGACGCCAGACTTTCTCGATCGGAGCCGCCCCGCCCCTCGACGGCGCTCTCTGCCGAAGTTGCACGGCGCCGGCGTCGCGGCGGTCGGCTTTCGCTTTGGCGCATGCGACGCCATGCGACGCCGCGCTCGCCCCCAGGCCCCTCCGGAAAATCGTCGCCGACAATTTCTTTCCGATAATCGGAATTCGCGCTATGTTGAATCGCGGGCGCGTTCGGCGGCGTATCGCCGGGCCGCCCGGCGCGGCCGAGACGACGCAAAAAATTGGAGAAGACGCGATTCCGGGTCGACCGACCGATAACCCCTTGATTTCCCTCGAAACGGCCAAGGAAAAAGTTTGCAAATCCTTGGAAAAGTTTGGAAAAGCTTGGAATTTCCTTGGAATTTCCTTGGAAAAGTTTGGAAATCCTTGAAAAAGCTTGGCGCCGCGGCGATAGGATGCTCAACCCCCTAACGGGCCGGCGTCGGCTGGCGAGCGAAGCGCTCGCTGCGCGACGAGGCGGCGGAAAATCGTCACGCAAGCGCTTGAAAACAAACCATCGCGCCCGAAAACGGCGCCGGCCTCGGTCGGTTCGGCCGTCGCCTCCGCCGCCGCGCACTGCGCTGCGCCACGCCCCGCGCGCCGCGAACCGAATCACGCGACGCCCGCGAGCCGCCGCTCCCCACCCAAAGCGGCCCGATGATTTCGGCGTCGAGCGCCTGACTTCATCCCCAAGCAGCGCGAACCGGCGATCTGCGCTATAGAGCGAAACGGGCGCGCCTCTCGGCGACAGAGCGGCCACTCCCCCAGCCCCTCACCCTGCCTCTCCCCGCAGGCGGGGAGAGGAGCGCGCGGCGCCGTTCTTCTCCTCTCCCCGTTTACGGGGAGAGGCAGGGTGAGGGGCTGGGGGAGTGGCCGCAGGCTTCGAAAGTGCGCGAACCCGCAAGCAACGATGAGGAGAGAGACTGTGAGCGAGGTCGCGTTTCTGGGACTGGGGGTTATGGGCTATCCGATGGCGGGGCATTTGAAGGCGCGCGGCCACAGCGTCGTCGTCTACAACAGGACGGCGGCCAAGGCGCAAAAGTGGGTCGCCGAGCATGGCGGGATGAGCGCGCCGACCCCTCGCGAGGCGGCGAAGGGCCGCGAGTTCGTCTTCGCCTGCGTCGGCAACGACGACGATCTGCGCGCCGTCGCGCTGGGGCCCGAGGGCGCTCTTGCCGGCATGAAGCCCGGCGCCGTCTTCGTCGATCACACGACGGCTTCGGCCGACGTGGCGCGCGAGCTGGCGCGCGAGGCGAACCGTCTCGGCCTCGGCTTCGTCGACGCGCCGGTCTCGGGCGGCCAGGCGGGGGCCCAGAACGGCGCGCTGACGGTGATGTGCGGCGGCGACGAAGCGGCCTACGCGAAGGCGGAGCCGGTGATCGCGGCCTACGCGCGCGCCTGCCGCCTGATGGGCGGCGCCGGCGCGGGGCAATTGACCAAGATGGTCAATCAGCTCTGCATCGCCGGCCTGGTGCAGGGGCTGGCCGAGGGGCTGCATTTCGCCGCGCGCGCCGGCCTCGACCGGCAACTGGTGATCGACGTCGTTTCCAAGGGCGCGGCGCAGTCCTGGCAGATGGACAATCGCCACAAGACGATGATCGCCGGCAAGTTCGATTTCGGCTTCGCCGTCGACTGGATGCGCAAGGACCTGGCGATCTGCCTCGACGAAGCGCGGCGCAACGGCGCCCGCCTGCCGGTCGCCGCTCTCGTCGATCAGTTCTACGCCGACGTCCAGGCGATGGGCGGGGCGCGCTGGGACACCTCGAGCCTGATCGCCCGCCTGGAAAAGTGAGGGAGGGCCGAAGCCCTCCCCATTTCGTTTTTTTCTTACTTCGGACAAGCCGGCTCGCCCGGCTTGCCGCACGCTTTCTTTTCCTGCGGCTTCTCCGGCGCGCGGCTCGGCGGCGCCGTGCGGACGACCGGCGGCGGCGTCGGCTTGACGAATTTGGGCGCCGTCTCGGCCGGCGGCGGCTTCAACGGCCTGGGCGTCGGCGTCGGGGAGGGTGTCGGCGTCGGCTTGACGACCTTGAGCGGCGTCCGCGTGGGGGTGGGCGTCGGGGTCGGAGTGGACGTCGGCGTCGGCTTGACGAACTTGAGCGGCGTCCACGTAGGGGACGGCGTCGGCATCGGCTTGACGGATTTGGTCGGCGTCGGGGTGGGGGTCGGCGTCGGCGTCGGGGAGGGCGTCCGCTTGATGAGCATGGCCGGCGTCCGCGTGGAGGTCGGCGACGGGGTCGGCGTCGGAGTTGGCGTCGGCTTGACGACCTTGAGCGGCGTCCGCGTCGGCGACGGGGTTGGCGTCGGCTTGACGCCGCCGGGAAGCGGCGGCGGCGAGGGCGCCTGCGCGACCGGCGGGGGAGCGCCCGGCGTCGCGCGCCCGGCGCGGCCGCCCGCGTCGCGATAGGCGCGCGCGGTGGCGATCAGCGGAATCGCCACGATCAGGGCGGGCAGCACGCCGGCCTCGATCGACGGCCGCGGCGGCGGCAGATCGCGCCAGTCGTCGCCCTCGTCGGCGACGAAGCCGTCGGGCGGCGGCGGCGGCGGCGGGCCGAAGTCGTCGCCAGAGAAGACGAACACCGGCTCGTCCGCGTAAACGAGTTCGTCGGGCGGCGGCGGCGGCAAGTCCGCATAGCCCTCCGGCGCGAAATCCGCCGGCGGGGCGGCGGCGGCGGAGAGAATGGCGAGCCGGCGCTCCGCGTCCGCGACGTGGGGGCCGCGGGGATATCGGCTCAAATAGGTCCAGTAGGCCTGTGCGCTGTCCTGCGCCACCGACCGGCGCCAGAACAGCGCCTCGCGGCGCGCGGCGAGGATCGCGCGCACGCGCTTGGCCTCGACGCCGGTGGGATAGGCGGCGAGGAATTCCTCATAGCCGGCGAGCGTGTCGCGCTCGAGGGCGGCCGCATAGGCCTGATCGGCGGGGAAGCTGCCGACCGGCCGCTTGGCGGCGTCGGCGAGCGCGGCTTCCGCCGGCGGCGGCGGCGCGTCGGCGGCGCGCTCGAAGACGAAATAGGGCGCCGCCAACTTGGACGCGCTCCACGGAATCTGCGCGCCTCCCGTCGCGTCGTTCACGCCCACCCGCGTCTGGGCGAAGACGTCCTCGATCGGCAGGCCGCCTTCGCGCAACGCGCCCGCCAGCGTCTTGGCGTAGACGCCGTAGGGGCCCGGCTCGTCGCCGGCGATCGATCCCGGCGAGGCGTTGTACGCGAGGAGCATGCCCGCGTCCGGCTCGACGAGCGCCAGCCCGCCCGCCAGCGGCGAGCCTTGGGCGGCGTAAGGATTGGCCCGCGCCGCGTCGAGCACCAGGATGCGCGCCTGACCGGGCTCGGCGGCGAGCGCATGGACGAAGTCGGCGATGCGCACCGCCTCGATCGGCACGTCGGAATCGCGCGCGATCTGCGCGTCGACGGGCACGAGGAAATTGTCGCCTTCATATTGCACGCCGCGCCCTGCGAGGTAGACGAAGGCCTGCATGCTCGGGCCGATCGCGGCCGCCTTGGCGAGAAAGTCGCGCAACGCCGCGCGAACCGACTTTTCGTCGAGATCGCGCGCGCCGACGACGTCGAAGCCGGCCGCCTGCAGCGTCTGCGCGACGAGGGCGGCGTCGTTGGCCGGAGTCGCCAGCGCAGAATCGGGATAGGCCGATTCGCCGATCACCAGGGCGATGCGCGGGTTCTGCGCGGTCTGCGCGCCCGCGAGCGTCGTCGCGCCGGCCAGGACGAGGAGAGCGAGGAACGGCGACAGCCATCGATGGGTCATGAAGAGGCCTCCGGGCGCCGCCGACCGGCGGTCCTCGGGTCGACTCAAACGCCAAAGCGTATGAACCGAATCTGAACGGCGGCGCCGCTCTCGCGCCCGTCAGGCCTTGGCGCTGGGACGCGCGGCCAAGGCGTCGCGCCAGCGCCGCAAACGCGCGTGCTCCTCGGGAATCGCGATGCGCGCCGCCTTGGCGAAGTCGAGCGCGGCCAATCCGGTGATGTCGGCGATGCTGAACCGCTCGCCGGCGATGAACGGGCGCTCGCCCAAGGCCTCGTCGACGCGCGCCATCGCGTCGAGCGCGCGCGGCTTGTTCGCCTCCGCCCACTCCCCGATTTGCGGCGTCTCCATCGCCTTCATCGCCGGATGGGAATGGCGGAAGGCGTAGACGATGGGAAGCATCAGGCTCAGCTCCAGGCGTCGCTGCCACATTTCGACCATCGCGCGCTCCAGCGCGCCGACGCCGAACAGCGGTGGGTCGGGATGCAGCTCTTCGATGTAGCGGCAGATCGCCACAGATTCGGCGATGACCGTTCCGTCGTCGAGTTCGAGCGCCGGGATGCGCTGGAAGGGATTGAGCACGGAAAAAGCTTCGGACTTGTGCTCCATGCGCGCGAGGTCGACGTCGACGGTCGGTATCGCGACGCCCTTTTCCGCCAGGAAGATCCGCACGCGCCGCGGGTTGGGCGCGAGGTTGGAGTTATAGAGCCTCATGAGCCGCTCGCCTCTCGAACGCTCCGGCGACGCGCGGTTTGCGCCCCCCGGCGACGGCAGGGTCGGCCGGCGCGATCCGATCGTTAACACGAATATGCTGAATTTTCCGCGAATTTTAGCGTTCGCGTCAGGCGCTCGTTAAGGATTAACCGCCATGATCGGCCCCATCGTTGACGTGCGTTAGTCGGGCGGTCATGAGTGAGGTTTCGGCGGAGAAGATCGACAGGGGTCGCGCCAGCGACCCGGCTTCGGCCGCGCGCCGTCGCAAGATGACGATCAAGCTCAAGCAGGCCCGTCAGTCGCTCACCAGCAATTCCGTCGATTTTTCCGGGCAATACGCCTCTCTGGCGCGTCTGTTCGCGCACAGCGTGATGAGCGCGACGCCGGCGATGGCGCTGGTCGTGAGCGCGGTCGGCGCGACGGCTTGCCTCTGGGTCGCCCTGCCCAAGGTCGTCGCGTGGGGCTCCCTGCTCGCCGCGGCGCTCGCCGTGCGCTACGCGCTCGGCGTCGCCTTTCTCGATTCGCCCGACGCCGAGAGGATGTCCGCCTCGTGGCGTCGCAAGTTCATCGCCGCGGAGACTTTCGCCGGCGCCTCGTGGGCGCTGATCGTCGTCCTGCTGCTGCAATCGAGCGACCCGAACGCGCGCACCTTCGTGCTGGTCGTTCTGCTGCTGGTCTCCGGAATGACCGCGATGGTCGCCTCGGCGATCCCCTTCGCCGTCGCCGGGGGCTTGGCGCCGATGACGGTGGCGATCGTTTACGTCCTCGGGCCGGCGACGCGCGAGGAAGCCTTGATGATGTCGGCGCTGTGCGTCGGCATCCTCGTCTACTTCGTCATCCTCGCCAATCGCCTGCACCGGACCTCGCTGGCCGGCCTGTCGTTTCAGGCGGAGAAAGACGCGTTGATCGCCGAACTCGAACAGGCCAACCTCAATTCGGACGAGGCGCGCCGGCGCGCCGAAAGCGCCAATCTCGCCAAGTCGCGCTTCCTGGCGACGATGAGTCACGAATTGCGCACGCCGCTCAACGCGATCCTCGGCTTTTCCGAGGTGATGAAGGCGGAGCTGTTCGGCGCCCACGCCGTCAGCGTCTACAAGGATTACTCCAACGACATCCATTCGAGCGGCCAGCACCTGCTCATGCTCATCAACGAAATCCTCGACCTCTCGCGCGTCGAAGCGGGGCGCTACGAACTGAAGGAAGAATCCGTCTCGCTGCCCGGCGTCGTCGAGGAATGCCGCCACCTCTTGTCGATGCGCGCCAAGAGCCGCAACATCTCGATCCAGGAGTCGCTCGACACCGACCTGCCGCGCATCTGGGCGGACGAGCGCGCCGTGCGCCAGGTGACGCTGAACCTGCTCAGCAACGCGATCAAGTTCACGCCGCAAGGCGGTTCGATCGCCATCAAGGTCGGCTGGACGAGCTCGGGCGGGCAATACCTGTCGATCCGCGACACCGGCCCCGGCATCGCCGAGGAGGAGATTCCGATCGTGCTCGCTTCGTTCGGGCGCGGCTCCCTGGCGCAGAAGAACGCCGATGAGGGCACCGGCCTCGGCCTGCCCATCGTCAAGGGGCTGGTGGAGCTTCACGGCGGCGAATTCCGCCTTCAGTCGAAGTTGCGCGAGGGCACCGAAGTGACCGTCATCTTCCCGCCCGAGCGGGTGATGAACGCGCTGCCGCAGCTCGATCCCGACGCGCCGCCGGAAGAAACGCCCGAGCAGAAGGCGGGACGGCGCGCCCGGCGCTGGGGTCGCAAGGCGGCGGCGTAGAGGGGCGGGGCCGCCGCGGCGGCTCGGCGCCACCCCCGATAAAAAATCCATCCACCGCCCGGGCGGCGCAACGCCTTGAAAAACCACGTCTTTTCATCGTGCGGGCGCGGCCGGCGTATGGGAAAAATATACTTCGGCGCGCCGGCGGCGACCCGCCGCGCGCCCAGGCGTCCGGCTAAGCCATTGTCATTGCGAAGAAAAATGCGCCTGGCACGACCGTGGCACGACGCTTGCTCGTAACAGGGCAAACAAGGGGTTCAATTGAAGGCCTCGCCGACGAGGCCGTAGACACAGGAGCAAGTCATGACCGCATTACGCAAGATTCTCGTCGTCGAGGAAGAACCCGTGGTCGCCGCCAAGGCCGCCCGGACCCCCGCCGCCAAGTTCTATGTCGTGGCTGGCCATGCTCCCAAGCAGGCGCCCGCCGCGGCCCCGGAGGCCGCGGGAGGAACCCTGAAGAACATCGCTCTGTTCTTCGTCGCGCCTTTCGTCGGTCTCGTCTACATCGCCGCCTTGCCGCTCGTCGGCTTCGTCTATCTCGCCTTGATGGCGGCGCGCGCCGCGGCCAGGACCGGCGCGGCGAAGGCGGTCGGTCAGGCGCTGAAGACCGGCGGGATGATGGTCGGGGCGGCTCTCATCGGCTTGGCCTGCGTCGTCTTCTTCCCACTCGTCGGTCTGGCCATGCTGGCCTGGATCGGTGGCCGGGCGGCGGTCGAAACCGAAGCGCCGCATATGGCTTGAGGTCGACGCGACCGTCGCGGCCAGGCGAACGCGAACCTCCCGGGGGGCTGAACGCCCCCCGGGCCATTTTGTCGATGCGGCGCCTGCTTTTGATCATTTTCTTTGGCCGCCGCAGCCGCTAAGCAGGCGCGACGCCGCCTCGACGCGGCCGTTCGTTCGATACGAGGCTTCGATGGACCCTACAGCGCCCGCCGCTCGGCCCTGCCGCGACGCGGGGGGTTCAGCGCCCCTTCCCCCCGTTTGCGGGGAGAAGGTTGGGATGAGGGGCGGGGGGATTGGCCGCATCGGAGCGGACAATCGTCGGGCCTCTCGCCCCCAGCGCTCTCCTTGCGGGCGGTTATCGGATTCAGGCCTGCGGCCAATCCCCCCGCCCCTCACCCTGCCTCTCCCCGCGAAGACGCGGGGAGAGGAGAAGAGAAGGCGCCGCGCGCGCGGAGAGGGGGATCGCCCCGGCCGCCGAACAGGGTTCGCGCCGCGTGAACTCGGAGCCCTCCAGCCCCGGCGCAGGCGCCCGGCATGGGACTGATCCTCAAGCTCGCCTGGGCCGCCGGCGGTTGCGCCGCCGTGGGCCTGATCCTGTGGATCGGCGCCGGCCCGGTGTTCGGCGCCGTCGCCGCGGCGGGGTGGGGCGTCGTCGCCGTCGTCGTCTTGCGGGCCGTCGCCGTCTCGGCCGCCGGAATCGGCTGGTTCGTCCTGTTCCCCGCCGGCTCGCGCCCGGCCGCGCCGACCTGCGTTCTCGTTAGATTCTTACGCGAAGGCGCCAACGCGCTGTTGCCGATCACGCAGATCGGCGGCGACGTGATCGGCGCGCGCGCCCTGACGTTGCGCGGCGCGCCCGCCTCGCTGGCGGCCGCCAGCGTCGTCGTCGATGTCCTCGTCCAGGCCGTGACCCAGTTCCTGTTCGCTGCCGTCGGCCTGGCGACGCTCGCCTCGATGCGCGACGACGACGCGGTGCGCGGGCTGGTGGCGATCGTCGTCGTCGCCGTCCCGGCTCTCGCGGGATTTTATCTCGCGCAGCGGCCGGTCGGGCAGCGATTCGTCAAGGCCGCGCTGAAACGCCTCGTGGGCGAGCGCGAATGGCTGTCGTTCGGCGCGATCGACGCGCTCTACGCCCGTCTCGCGGCCATCTACGCCAACCGCAGGGGCGTCGCGACCGCCGTGTGCATCCACTCCTCGGTGTGGCTGTTCGGCGCATTGGAGGTGTGGGCGATGCTCGCCTTCATGGGCTATCCCGCCGGCTATCCCGAGGCGCTGGTGATCGAGAGCCTGACGCAAGCCGTCCGCGGCGCCGCTTTCGCCATTCCCGGCGGGATCGGCGCGCAGGAGGGGGGACTCGTCGTGATCTGCGCGATTTTCGGCATTCCCGCCGACGCTGCGATCGCCATGTCGCTGCTCAAGCGCGCGCCCGACCTCGTCTTCGGCGTTCCCGCGCTGATCGGCTGGCAGGTGCTCGAGGGTCGGGCGCTTCAGGGCGCCGTCGCCGGCGCTCGAGGCGGGCGCGGCCCGTGATCGCGGCCGTCTTCCTCCTCCTCGCTGCGGCCGGCTGCCTCTACTTGGTGGGCGCGACGGCCGCCGCGCGGGCGCCGAGGAGCGCGCCGGCGCCGGCGGCCTCATCGCCCGCGGTGACGATTCTCAAGCCGCTCCACGGCGCCGAGCGGCGCCTGTACGAGAACCTCTCGTCCTTCTGCGAGCAGGACTATCCCGCGCCGGTCGAGATCGTCTGCGGCGTGCAGGATCCCCAGGACGCCGCGATCGGCGTCGTCGAGCGCCTGAAGGCTGCGTTTCCGGACGCCGATCTCTGCCTCGTCGTCGACGAGACGGCGCACGGCGCCAACCCGAAAGTCGCCAATCTCATCAACATGGCGCGCCGCGCGCGGCGCGACTGCATCGTCCTTTCCGACAGCGACATCGCCGTCGGGCCGCGCTACCTCGCGCAGGTGACGCAGGCGCTCGCCGCCCCCGGCGTCGGCGCGGCGACTTGCCTCTATTACGGCGTCGCCGCGGCGGGCTTGTGGTCGAGGCTGTCGGCGCTCGCCATCGACGCGCATTTCCTGCCCAATGCGCTGGTCGGCCTGAGGACCGGTCTGGCGACGCCCTGCTTCGGCTCGACCATCGCGCTGACGCGCCAGCGCCTCGCCGAGATCGGCGGGTTCGAAGCTTTCGCCGATCGCCTCGCCGACGACTACGCCATCGGCGAGGCGGTGCGCGCCCGAGGCCTTCGGGTGGCGACGCCGGCCATGCTGGTCGCGCATAGTTGCAGCGAGTCGTCGTTCCCCGAACTCTGGCGCCACGAATTGCGCTGGGCGCGCACGATCCGCAGCGTCGATCCCTGGGGGTACGCCGGCTCTCTCGTGACGCACCCGCTGGCCTGGGCGGTGATCGCCGTCGCGGCGGGGGCTCCCGCGTTCGGCGCGGGCGTCGGCGCGCTTGCCATCGCCTGCCGAATTGTGCTCTTGCGCGCGGTGAGGCGTAATTTCGGGCTTGCCGCGCCGCCCTACTGGCTCCTCCCCATGCGCGATCTCCTGTCGTTCGCGGTGTTCGTCTGGAGCTTCTGCGGCGGGCGCCTGGCTTGGCGCGGCCGGAGTTACCATATGCGCGCCGACGGCCGGCTGGCGGCGGACTAAGGAGAGCGGAACCATGATGCGAACGCTGTTCCTGCAGGCGCCCTCCTTCGACGGCTACGACGGCGGCGCCGGCGCGCGCTACCAGATGAAGCGCGAAGTGCGCTCGTTCTGGTACCCGACCTGGCTCGCCCAGCCCGCTGCGCTCGTCGAAGGCTCGAAGCTGATCGACGCGCCGCCGCACGACCTTTCCTTCGAGGACATCAAGCCGGACCTGGCGAGCCACGAGCTCATCGTCATGCACACCTCGACGCCGTCGTTCAAATCCGACGTCAGGACGGCCGAGATGATCAAGGCGATCAATCCGACCTGCACGATCGGCTTCATCGGCGCCAAGGTGGCGGTCGAGCCGGAAAAGAGCCTGAAGGCGACGACAGCGCTCGATTTCGTCGCCCGCAACGAGTTCGACTTCACCATCAAGGAGGTCGCGGAGGGGCGGGCGCTCGCCGACGTCAAGGGAGTTTCCTACCGCGACGGCGCCGGCGCGATCGTCCATAACGGGGATCGCGAGGTTCTGACCGACATGGACCGGCTGCCGTTCGTGACCCCCGTCTACAAGCGCGACCTCGACATCAACCGATATTACGGCGGCTACCTCGAGCACCCGTACCTGTCGTTCTACACCGGGCGCGGCTGCAAGTCGCACTGCACCTTCTGCCTGTGGCCGCAGACGGTCGGCGGCCACAAATATCGCGTGCGCTCGATTCCGCACGTCATCGCCGAGGTCAAGTATGCCCGCCAGGCGTTCCCTCAGGTCAAGGAGATCTTCTTCGACGACGACACGCTGACCGACAACCTGCCGCGCGTCGAGGCCCTTGCCAAGGAGCTCGGCAAGCTCGGCGTCGTCTGGTCGTGCAACGCCAAGGCCAACGTGCCGCGCAAGACGCTCGAGGTTCTCAAGGCCAACGGCCTGCGCCTGCTGCTGGTCGGCTACGAATCGGGGAACCAGAAGATCCTGCACAACATCAAGAAGGGCCTGCTGGTCGACGTCGCGCGCCGCTTCACCAAGGATTGCCACGAACTGGGCGTCGTCATCCACGGAACCTTCATCCTCGGCCTGCCCGGCGAGACGCGCGAGACCATTCGGGAGACCCTGGCCTTCGCCAAGGAGATCAATCCGCACACCATCCAGGTGTCTTTGGCCGCTCCCTACCCCGGGACGTTTCTCTACAATCAGGCCAAGGCGAACGGCTGGTTCGCCGACGACGTGGATCTCTTGACCGAGGACGGGACGCAGATCGCGCCGCTGGACTATCCCAATCTCGGCCATCGCGAAATCTTCGACGCGGTCGAGGATTTCTACAGAAAATTCTACTTTCGGCCGTCGAAGATCGCCTCGATCGTCGGCGAGATGATCCGCAGCCCCGAAATGATGAGGCGCCGACTGCGCGAGGGGGTCGAGTTCTTCCAGTTCCTTCGCCACCGGGAAGACGCCTGCTCGTGAAGCGGCTCGTCGTCACCGCCGACGATTTCGGCCTGGCGCCCGAGGTGAACGAGGCAATCGATGAGGCCCATCGGCATGGCGTCCTCAGCGCGGCGAGCCTGATGGTCGGCGCCCCGGCCGCTGCGGACGCCGTGGCGCGGGCGCGCCTCATGCCTCGCCTGCGCGTCGGGCTGCATCTGACGCTGGTCGAGGGCCGGCCCGTCTTGCCGGCCGAGAACGTCCCCGATCTCGTCGACGCCTCGGGACGCCTGCGCGTCGACCTCGCCGCCTACGGCCTCGCGATTCTGATCCGGGCCGCCGTGCGCCGCCAGGTTCGGGCCGAGATCCGCGCGCAGTTCGAGGCTTTTCGCGCCACCGGGCTCGTCCTCGATCACGTCGACGCGCATCGACACTACCATCTTCATCCGGTGATTTTGAGCGAGCTCCTCGACATCGGGCGCGACTACGGCATGAAGGCGCTGCGCGCGCCCTGCGAGCCGAGGTCGTCGCTGCGCGCCGTGGAGCCGACGCCGCGTTCGACGGCCGCGAGCCTGGCGGCGCCCTGGGCCGCGCTGATGCGCCGGCGCGCCCGCGCGGCCGGGCTCGTCGTCGCCGATCGCGTGTTCGGTCTGGCCTGGTCCGGCGCGATGACGCAGACGCGCTTGGCCGGCCTGATCGCGGGGCTGCCTCAGGGAGGCACGGAAATCTATACGCATCCCGCGACATCGGACGGATTTCCGGGCTCGGCCGCGGGCTATCGCTATCGCGACGAGCTCGCCGCCCTGCTGTCGCCGCACTGCCGCGACGCCTTGCTTCGTTCGGGCGCGGCTTTGGGCGGCTACGACGATTTCGCCGGCGTAAATTGAGCCGCCGCAGCGGTTCCTTGCCTCGCCGCCGCGGGGACATTATATCCGCGGCCATGACGGCGGTGGGCAAGTCGAGACGAGGCGCATGAAGATCATTCTTGCCCAGCCGCGCGGCTTTTGCGCCGGGGTGGTGCGCGCGATCGAGACCGTCGAGCGCGCTCTCGAAAAATACGGCGCCCCGGTCTACGTGCGTCACGAGATCGTGCACAACCGCCACGTCGTCGATGCGCTGAAGGCCAAGGGAGCGCGCTTCGTCGCCGAATTGAGCGAGGCGCCGCCGGGCGCGGCGACGATCTTCAGCGCCCACGGCGTATCGCGCAAGCTCGAGACCGAGGGAAAAGCCAGGGCGCTGCCGACGATCGACGCGACCTGCCCCCTCGTCACCAAGGTGCACAATCAGGGACGGCGCTACGTCGCGCAGGGGCGCATCCTGGTCTTCATCGGCCATTCCGGCCATCCCGAAGTCGAGGGAACCCTCGGCCAGATCGACGGCGAGGTGCATCTCGTCGAAAACGAAAAGGACGTCGACGCGCTGCCGATCGCCGTGGGCGCGCCGATCGCCTACGTGACGCAGACGACGCTCAGCGTCGACGACACGAAGGGCGTCATCGCCGCGCTGCACCGGCGGTTCAGCGACGTCGTGGGACCAGAGGTTCGCGATATCTGCTACGCGACGCAAAATCGACAGACGGCGGTGCGCGAACTGTCGCGGCTCTGCGACGTCCTCATCGTGGTCGGCGCGCGCAACAGCTCCAACTCGAACCGGCTGCGCGAGATCGGCCAAGAAGCGGGCGTGCCGAGCTATCTGGTCGTCGACGGCGGCGATATCCAGGCGGAATGGCTCGAGAAGGCCCGCGTCGTCGGCGTCACGGCGGGCGCCTCGGCGCCCGAGGTTCTCGTCGACGACGTGGTTCGGGCCTTGATGCGGATCGAACCCTCGGAAGTGTCGAGCCTCGACGGCGTGAAGGAACTCGTCAGCTTTCGCCTGCCCGCCGAACTCGCGCCTTGAAGGAGCCTCGCTTGGGCATACCCCTCAGACAGATCGCCAAGGTCGGCGCCTATATCGTCCGCCAGCATCTGGCGGGCCGCAAGCGCTATCCGCTCGTTCTCATGCTGGAGCCGTTGTTCCGCTGCAATCTCGCCTGCGCCGGTTGCGGCAAGATCGACTATCCCGACGCGATCCTGGACAGGCGCATTTCGCTGAAGGACGCGCTCGCGGCGGTGGACGAATGCGGCGCCCCGGTTGTCGTCATGGCCGGCGGCGAGCCGCTGCTGCACAAGGAATTGCCTGATATCGTCGAGGGCGTGATCGCGCGCAGGAAGTTCGCCATCGTCTGCACCAACGCGCTTCTCCTCGAGAAGAAAATCGATCAGTACGAGCCGAGCCCCTATTTCACCTGGTCGATCCATCTCGACGGCGATCGCGAGATGCACGACAAGTCGGTGTGCCAGAAAGGCGTCTACGATCGCGCCGTGGCCGCGTTGAAGACGGCCAAGGCGCGGGGCTTCCGGGTCACGATCAACTGCACCTTCTTCAACGACGCGGACGCCGCGAGAGTGGCCGCGTTCTTCGACTCCGTCACCGCGCTCGGCGTCGACGGCGTCACCGTTTCACCGGGCTACGCCTACGAGCGCGCGCCCGACCAGAAGCATTTCCTCGACCGCGCCGCCACCAAGACGCTGTTCCGCGACATCTTCCGGCGCGGCGAGGGCGGGCGCAAATGGGCGTTCAACCAGTCCGGCATGTTCCTCGACTTCCTGGCCGGCAATCAAACCTACCATTGCACGCCCTGGGGCAATCCGACGCGCACCGTGTTCGGCTGGCAGCGCCCCTGCTATCTGCTCGGCGAAGGCTACGCCGCCTCCTTCAAGGAGCTGATGGAGGAGACCGACTGGGACGGCTACGGCACGGGCAACTACGAAAAATGCGCCAATTGCATGGTCCATAGCGGCTTCGAGGCGACGGCGGTGAACGACACGGTGAAAAGGCCGTGGAAGGCTCTCGGCGTGGCGCTGCGCGGCGTGAAGACCGAAGGGCCGATGGCCCCCGAGATTCCGCTCGCTTCTCAGCGCCCGGCCGAATTCCCGTTCCAAGAGAACGTCTCGCAGAAGCTTTCAGACATCCGCAAGGCCGAGGCCGAGGAAAAGGCCGGGAAGTCGGCGACAGCGGCGTAGGGCGGCGAAGGCCGCAGCGCTGTCGCGCGCCGCCGCGATCAGGCCCGGCGCCTGAGCGGGCGAAAGGATCACGCCCAAGGTTACGGCGCCGAGATCGACGCTTCCGTCGGACCGCACGGCCCTGGCGACGAGCGGCGGCAGGTCGCGCTCCGCGGGATCGCTGACGACCCGCAGGATGGCGAGGGGAACGTTGCGGTCGGCCGCGAAGCGCGCCGCGATCCCGCTTTCCATGTCGACCGCGACGGCTCCCGTCGCTTGGCGCAGTCGCGCCTTCGCCGCCCGGGTCAGAACCGGCGCGTCGACGCCGGCGACGGCGCCGAGACGAACGCGCTCGCCGGCGGCGGCGAGGCGCGCCGCCAGTTGGCGCGCGACGCTCTCGTCGGTCCTGACGTCGGCGCCGCCGCAAAGGACCTGTGCGCCGATGACGACGTCGCCGCTGCGCAGCGCCGGATCGAGGCCGCCGCACAGCCCGAAGCTGACGACCAGCCGCAACCGGGCCAGCGCCTCGGCGAGCTTGGCGGCGAGGGTCGCGCCGCCGCCGCAGACCGCCAGCGCGTCCGGCGCGCGCGCGATTCCCGCCTCGCGCGCGAGGCCGCTGACGAAGATGAGACGAGGCGGCGGCGCGACGTTGGCCAACGCGGTTACATGCCGAACGCCGCGGCGCGGCTGTTGGCGCGCTTCAGGTTGCGATAGCGGGCGAGCGCCCACAGCGGGAAGAACTTCGAGTAGCCGTGGTAGCGCAGATAGAACACGCGCGGGAATCCGGTGGCGGTGTGGAACGGCTCGTCCCAGAAGCCGTCCGGCCCTTGAGTCGCGGCGAGATAGGCGACGCCGCGCGCCACCGCGGGATGATCGGCTTCGCCCGCCGCCATCAGGCCGAGCAGAGCCCAGGCCGTCTGCGAGGCGGCGCTCGGCGCCGCCTCGAACCCCTTGTAGTCGAGCTTGTAGCTCTCGCCGCTCTCGCCCCAGCCGCCGTCGGCGTTCTGGATGCGCAGCAGCCATTCGACCGCGCGGCGCACCGGCGCGGAATGCGGATCGCAGCCGGCGGCGGCGAGCGCGCAAAGCGCCGACCATGTGCCATAGACGTAGTTCACGCCCCAGCGGCCGAACCAGCTTCCGTCCTTTTCCTGGGCGGCGAGCAGCGCGTCGACGCCGCGCGCCAGCGGCGCGCTCGTCTCGCGCGTCGCGCCGAGCTGGGCGAGCATGGAGATGCAGCGCGCGGTGACGTCGGCGGTCGGCGGATCGAGCAGGGCGCCGTGGTCGGCGAAGGCGATATTGTTGAGATAGTAATAGGTGTTGTCGGCGTCGAAGGCGGCCCAGCCGCCGTCGCGGCTCTGCAATCCCTCGACCCATTCGCGCGCGCGGGCGATCGCCTCGGCGTGAGGCCCGCCGGACGCGCCGAAGCCGTCGCGGTCGGCGCGGTCCATCGCCATCGCCACCACCGCGGTGTCGTCGAGATCGGGATAGTGCGGGTTGTCGTATTGGAAGGCCCAGCCTCCCGGCCGGACGTCGGGGCGCCGCGCGGCCCAATCGCCCTTGACCTCGAGGATCTGGCGCGGCTGCAACCATGCGAGCCCGGCGCGCGCCTGCGCGGAGTTCGCGGCGTCGCCCGCTTCGAGCAGCGCGTGGGTCGCGAGCGCGGTGTCCCAGACCGGCGACAGGCAGGGCTGGCAATAGGCTTCGTCCTCGCCGACGACCAGCAGCCGCTCGATCGACCGGCGCGCGACGACGAGATCGGGATGGTCCGCCTCGTAGCCGAGCGCGTCGAACATCAGCACCGCGTTGGCCATGGCGGGATAGATCGCGCCGAGGCCGTCCTCGCCGTTGAGGCGTTCGGTCACGAAGGCGGCGGCCGCGTCGATGGCGCGCCGGCGCAGCGCGCGCGGGAAGAAGGGCTCGGCGAGCTTGAGCAGCCGATCGATCGCGCCGAAGAATTTCACCCAGCCCCAGGACTGATGGGCGCCGGTCGGCCAGTCGCGCACCGTCTCGGGCGGCGCCACGAAAAGCTCGGCGATCGCCACGCCGCGCGGGTTCGCCGGGCGCGGCTTCAGCGCTTGCAGCACCAGCAGCGGCACGAGCACCGTGCGCGCCCAATAGGAGACCTTGTCGAGATGGAAGGGAAACCAGCGCGGCAGCAGCATGATCTCGACCGGCATGGTCGGAACGCCGCGCCAGGGAATCGCGCCGTAGAGCGCGAGCAGGAAGCGGGTGAAGACGTTGCTCCGCGCGGCGCCGCCTCGCGCCAGGATCGCTTCGCGCGCTTTGCGCATGTGCGGCGCCTCGACATCGTCGCCGATCATCTTCAGGGCGAAATAGGCCTTGACGCTGGCGCTCATGTCGAAGGCGCCGGCGTGGAAGAGCGGCCAGCCGCCGTGGTCGCCCTGCACGCGCCTGAGGTAGACGGCGATCAGGCGCTCGAGTTCGAGGTCCGGCGCCTCGCCGCGGAAATGGCGCAGCAGCACGTATTCGGCCGGGATCGTCGCGTCGGCCTCGAGCTCGAAGCACCAGTGCCCGTCGCCGTGCTGACGGGCGAGGAGCGCCTTCGCGGCCTGCGAGATATGACGCTCCAGCGCGTCGGGCGAAGGCGACATCTGGGCGCGGTCCAAAGCGATATTCATAGCGAAACCCCCGAGGCGAAACGGGTTCGTGGCGCGCGGGCGCGCGTCTCGACGATGATCGAAGCGGCGTTATAGCCCGAACGCACCGCGCCTTCGAGGGTGGCGGGCAGGCCGGTCCGCGTCCAGTCGCCGGCGAGCGCGATATTGTCCCAGCGCGTGCGCGAGGGCGGGCGCTTGGCGTTCTGCGCCGGCGTCGCGGCGAAGGTCGCACGCCTCTCCTTGACGATCTGCCAGGGCGGCAAGTCGCGCGGCAGGCCGCTCAGCGCCGCCGCCTCGCGCCAGATTTCGGCCGCCAGCTCCTCGCGCGGACGCTCGAGCAGCCGGTCCGCGGCGCTGATCGTCGCCGACAGATGCTCGGGATAGGCGAACAACCATTCCGTCAATCCGTTGACGACGGCCAGGATCGCTGGCTGTCCGTGCGGCGGCGCGATGCGGAAGTGGGCGTTGACGATGGCCCGGAACTCGTCGGGCGCGTCGATATCGGGAAGAAGATCGCGAGCCGTCCAGGGCGGCACGGCGATCACCACGGCGTCGTCGTGGCCCAGCTTCCGGGGCCCGGCCTCGAAATCGAGCGCGACGGCGCGCGCCCCCTCGAATCGGACGCTGCGCAGACGGTCGCCGAAACTCAACGTCGCGCCCCGCGCCGCGAGATACGCCAGCGCCGGATCGATGAAGGTCCGAGACAGCCCTTGGCGGGCGATCAGCGGCCGGCAGGCCCGCCCGCCCGCCCCGAGGGTCTCGCGCAGGATCGCGGCGGCGAGAGCGGCGGAGGCCTCCGGCGGGTCGGTGTTCAGGGCGGCGAGCAGCACCGGGCGCCACAGCCGTTCGTAGAGAGGGCCGGCGCAGGACATGGCTTGCGCGAGCGTCGCCGTCGCCGGCGCGAAAAGCGTCGCGAGCGGCGCGAAGTATTCGCTTAAAGTCGTTCCGGGCGCGCGCCGCCTGCGATCGAGCAGCCACCAGGGAAGGCGCCCTTCGTTGGGCCGCAGCCGCCAGCGCTCGCCGTTGCGCAAGTCGGCGAAATCGAAGACGCAGCGGCTAGGGCCGTGCAGGCCGTCGAGCGAGCCGATCCGCTCGAGATAGTCGAGCGCCGCGCGGTTGCCGGACAGCAAGAGATGGTTGCCGTTGTCGATGACGAGGCCGAGGGACTGGTCGAAGTAGGATCGGCAGCGCCCCCCGGCCGAACGCGCCGCCTCGTGCGCTTCGACGCGAAGGCCCGTCTCGGCGAGACGCACGGCGGCGCTGAGGCCGGCGACGCCGGCCCCGACGATGTGGACGACGCCGCCGCTCATAGAACGCCGTAGCGCAGAAGGGCGCCGAGAACGCGCAGGCGGCTCGCCTTGGCGCGCCGCCGCGGCGGCGCGAAACCTTGGGCGGCCATCCGGTCGAGAATCGAGCGGTAGGCGGCGGCCATCAGCCGCGGCGCCCGCGCCGCCGCCCGCGGCGCGCTCGCCATGATGGGCAGCGCCGCGTCGAAATGCCGGCGCGCCCGCGCGGCGACCTCGGCGCAGGCGACGGCGAGCCTGGGGTCCGCCGCCGCCGCCAGCGGTTCGTCGGTCGTCACCGCCGCCGCGGCGAGCGCCTCGCGCGGCAGGTAGAGCCGGCCGATCGCCGCGTCCTCGTCGATGTCGCGCAGGATGTTGGTGAGCTGAAGCGCGCGCCCGAGATGATGGGCCAGCGCCTCGCCGGGTTCCGGCGCGAGGCCGAAGATGCGCACCGACAGCCGCCCGACCGCGCTCGCCACCCGGTCGCAGTAGAGATCCAGCGTCGCCCAGTCCGGGGCGCGGATGTCGCCGGCCGCGTCCATCGCCATGCCGTCGATCACGGCGTCGAATTCCTGACGCCTCAGGCCGAAGCGGCGCACGCCCTCGTCGAGCCCGGCGAGGCGCGCCGGCGCTCTGCCGGCGAACAGCGCGGCGATATCGGCGCGCCAGCGCTCCAGTTCCGCCAAGCGCTGCGAGGGCGTCGAGGCGCCCTGCTCGTCCGCGATGTCGTCGACCGCGCGGCAGAAGCCGTAAACGGAAAACATCGCCTCGCGCCTGGGCTTGGGCAGGATGCGCATCGCCAGGTAGAAGGAGCTGCTCGCCGCCGGCGCCGTTTGCGGGGTCATGCGCCGACCCTCGGCCGGGTTCGCTCGGCGCCGATCAGCATCGCGGCGAGGCGGCGCAGGACGCCGACCCCGCCGACCCAGGCGGCGCCGGCCTTGCTCAGATGGACGGGTTCGCTCAGCGGATCGCGGCTTTCCAGGCGGCGGGCGAGGCGACGCGCGAGAGTCTGGATCGCGGCGATCTCGAGGGCGAGGCGGAGGTCGGCGATCGCGGGGACGAGCCTCGCGCCGCGCTCGGTCAATTCGCCGGCGCGATGGGCGAGCTCGGCAAGGGCGCCGCGCAGCGCCGGGGACGCGCGCGCCGCGCCGAGCATTTCGGCCGAAGCGCCGTGCGCGGCGAGAACGTCCTCGGGCAGATAGACGCGGTTCAAGCGACGATAGTCCTCGCCGCAATCCTGCAGGTGGTTGATCACCTGCAACGCCGCGCACAGCGCGTCGGAGGCGGGCCAGGTCGCCTTGTCCTCGCCGTGCACGTCGAGGACGAAGCGGCCGACCGGCGCCGCCGAGAGGCGGCAGTAATCCATCAACTCGGCCCAATCGGCGTAGCGGTTCTTGCGCACGTCGAGGCGGAAGGCGTCGATCAGGTCGAGGGCGTGGCGGGGCGCAAGGCCGCGCTCGCTCAAAGCGAGGCGCAGGGGTTCGGCCTCCGGATCGCGCGGACCGCCGCCGCAAAGCGCGCGAGCGAGACCGTCGAGCATCGCGAGCTTGCGGTCCGGGGGAAGCGTCGGATGATCGGCGACGTCGTCGGCGGCGCGCGCGAAGCGATAGAAGGCAAGGATGGGCGCGCGATGGCGAGCGCTCAACAGCCGCGACGCGACGGGAAAGTTCTCGTCGCGACGGGTCTTGCCGGAGAGCGCCTCGGTCGCCGTCGTCATCGGCCGCCCGCCTGCTTGATCGGGGCCTGAACGCGGCCTTTCCATTGGCCGCCGCGTCCGCGCCAATATTGCGCCGCCGACGCCGACATGAAGACGACGTAGGCGGCGGCGATGGCGGGCAGGGCGAGGCCGCCGAGCTGCGGGCGGCCGTAGAGGCGCAGCGTCGGCGCCAGGCTGAGGGCCATCATCGCCCAGGCGAGCGCCCCGGCCGCTTGCGCGGGACCGCGCGCGAACAAGGCGAGCAGCGGCGGCGCGAGATAGACGAGCGCCATCCCGGCGATCGCCCCGGCGAGCCGAGCCGAGGAATAGCGCAATTGGGCGAAGGCGGAGCGCGCCACCATCCGCCCGAAGTCGGCGAAGCCGGGATAGGCGCGCAGGCTCCGCGCCTCCTGCGTCAAGCCGAGCCAGATCGGGCCTTGGCCCTTCATCAGCGCCCCGAGGGCGCAGTCGTCGATCAGCGCCGAGCGCACCGCCTCCAGGCCGCCGGCCGAGCGAAGCGCCTCGCGCCGCGCCAGCATGCAGCCGCCCGCCGCCGCCGCCGTGCTCCGCCTCCGATCGTTCACCCAGGCGAAGGGGTAGAGCATCTGGAAGAAGAAGACGAAGGCCGGCGCCAGCCAGCGCTCCGCCGCGCTTTCGCAGCGCAGCTTGACCATCAACGAGGTCAGGACGCTGTCTTTGGCGCGGGCGATGGCGACGAGGCGGGAGAGCACATGCGGGCCATAAGCGATGTCGGCGTCGCTGAACAGCACGAATTCGGGCGCCGCGCCGGCTTCCACCGCCGCCAGGCCCTGGCGCATCGCCCACAATTTTCCCGTCCAGCCCGGCGGGACGCCGCTTCCCGCGACGATGCGCAGGCGGTCGGCCGCGCCGATCGCGCTCGCGCTCGCGACCGCGGCGGCGGCGGTCCCGTCGGAGCTCTGGTCGTCGACGACCACGAGGGTGAGCCGTCCGGGGTAGTCCTGCCGCAGCAGCGAGCCGACGCTCTGAGCGATCAGATCGGCTTCGTCGCGCGCCGGGATGACGGCGGCGACGTCGGGCCAGGCGGTCGGCGCGTCCGGCGCGGCCGCGTCGTCGCGCTCGCCGCAACGCCAGAACCAGCCCCGGCCGACGAGGAGAGCGGCCCAGACGGCGACGGTGAGGAAGGCGAGCGCCCCGGCGATCATTTCAGGCGTCCGTGGGCGCGAAACCAGGCGATCGCGTCGGCGAGCCCTTCCCGGTAGGGCCGGGAGACATAGCCGAGCTCGCGCCGCGCCTTGGCGTCGGAAAAGAACATGCGATGGCGCGCCATGCGCAGGCCGTCGAGCGTCACGAAGGGCTCGAGGCCGCTTATCCCGGCCATCAGCTCCGCCGCGTAGGCGAGGGGATAGACGGCGGCGCGCGGTATCTTCAGCCACGGCGGCCGCCGCCCGACCAGGCGGGCGATGTCGGCGAGCATCTCGGCGAGCAGGACGTTCTCGCCGCCCAGGATATAGCGCTCGCCGACCCGGCCGCGCTCCAGCGCGCCGAGGTGGCCCGCCGCGACGTCATCGACATGGGCGAGGTTGAGCCCGGTGTCGACGAAGGCCGGCATGCGCCCTAAAGCCGCCTCGAGGATGATGCGGCCGGTCGGGGTCGGCCTGACGTCGCGCGGGCCGATCGGCGTCGAGGGGTTGACGATGACGGCCGGCAGCCCGTCCCGGCGCGTCATCTCTTCGACCAGCCGCTCGGCTGCGACCTTGCTGCGCTTGTAGGCGCCGATCGCCTCGCCCTCGCTCAGCGGGCCCTCCTCGGTCGCCATGCCGCCGTCGACGAGCCGCAGGGTGGCGACGCTGCTCGTGTAGACGACGCGCTCGACGCCGGCGCGCAACGCCTCCTCCATGACGAGCCGCGTGCCCTCGACGTTGGTTTTCGCGATCTCTTGGCGGTCGCGCGCCCACAAGCGGTAATCGGCGGCGGCGTGAAAGAGGAAGCGGGCGCCTTTCAGCGCCGCCGCCAGCGAAGCGCGGTCGAGGAGATCGCCGACGTACAGCCGATCGGAAGGAACGAGATTGGTTCGCGGGCTCGACGGGCGCGCCAGCACGCGCACCTCGCCGCCGCGCGCCCGTAAGGCCGCGGCGATCGCCGAGCCGAGGAAGCCGCTGGCGCCGGTGACCAGCGCCGGCGAAAGCGGCGAGGGCGCCGCCGCGCCGTCGGCCGCGGGCCAATCACCCACGCCCCTCACCTTGCCTCTCCGCCGCAAACGCAAAGCGTTTGGCGGGCGCAAGCGGGGAGAGGGGAAGAACGGCGCCGCAGCGCCCCTCTCCCCGCGTAGCGGGGAGAGGCAGGGTGAGGGGCCAGGGTGATTGGCCGCAGGCTTCGCCAAGGTGTGTACATACCATAAGCCCGCGCGCGGAGAGGGAACCGCCGGGTCCGCCAAAAAGCAGAACGCGCCTCGAAAGCTTTGGCGACAACGCCGGCGGCGTCAAGCCCCGCCCGGCCTGGGAGAAGGATGTCCTGCCCCTTCCCCCCTTGCGGGGCGGACGAATGCTACGCATTCGCCTGGAGAAGGTGTCGTCGCGTCAGCGACGACGGATGAGGGGGGCGCCGCAAGGCGCGCTCGTCGCTTTGGCCGCGAACCGCGCCGACAGGCGCGGGTCGAACGAGCAAGCTTCCGATTTCGCCGAAGCGACGCGCCTGGCGGCGCGCCCCCTCATCCGTCGGGCTTCGCCCGACACCTTCCCCCGCGAGGGGGGGAAGGGGGCGCCCGCTTTGAGATACGCGCCGATTCCCGCCCCGGGGCGCCGCGCCGGCCCCCTTTGCGCCATGCTCCCGGCTTCATTTCGTAATATTTCGGTAAGAATCGTGGCGGGTGTGACTTTTCGGCCACTGCGAAGCCGCCCGATCCCTAGGACCTGATCTAACATATTGAAATAACGGATATAAGCGGTCCGCGCGGGCCGAATTCAGCAAGGACGGAGGCGTGTTTGGCCGCCGCGCGCGCGCAGCGCGAATCGCCTGCCGTTTCCATGTATTGGCCCGGCGCGAATCCTTGCTGCCGCCCCGTTTTCAACCGGCAGCCAGGAATCGCCACAGTTCAAACGCCTAGGCGAATCGACAAAACCGGATCGGCGACACGGGCGCTCGTTTGACAACGCCGCTGCGACTGTCGGGACCGGCGCGACATCTGGCCGCATTGCGAGGCGTTCTGACCGGCATGTACCGGTGTCCTTGCATCGAGTTGCCTCGACGCTCGGCGGGCGCGAGATTTACGCGCCGAAACGAAGCGGCGGCGGATGGCGACTCTGAGGCGGCATTGAGGCGGAAATATCGTTGGTCTAGTTGCGTGACAGCGCCGAAAATTTTAGACGTCGAGGAGCCGGCTCGAGGGCTGGACATAATTTGGGCGCCGATCGCGCCGGGCGACAGGGCGATCGTGGCTGGCGACGAATCGAGAATGGGGCGGGGTATGAGCTGCAAAAATCGAAGTGCGCTGGATGTACAGGCAATCCCGGCGGCCGGTCGGAAGACGCGTCGGGCAACCGGATCGAGGGGGGGCGCGCTGGCGCTCCTCGCGGCGAGCGCGATCTTTGGAGCGGCGCTCGGCTTCGCCCAGCCGGGCGTAGCCGCTGAGCTGGGGTCCGTCGGCGACGATTCTGCCGTTTCGGCGCTGATCACTTACGCTCAGCAGACCGCGGACGCGACGCCGAACATGGTCGTGGCCCAGGCCGCGAACCCGGTCGTCAAGCCGGCCGCCAAGCCGCCTAGGGTCAAGAAGCCTCCGGCGCCCGTCTCGGAAGACGGCTACGCCAAGGGCGACCCGCAAACCTGCCTGGGCTGCCACAGCGGCGACGCTCACATCGTCGCGTTCCTGAAGTTCTCGCCGATGGCGGTCAAGAGCGATCCGAAGTCGCCGATGGCGTCCGGAGGCTGCGAATCCTGCCACGGCGCGAGCGCGGCGCACGTCGCCAGCCGCATGAAGGGCGGCGACGGCGAGCCGGGGGTGGTCTTCAAGGGCCCCAACGCCTCGCCGGTCGAGGCGCGCAACGAAGTGTGCGAGGGCTGCCACGAGGGCGGCATGCTGATCAACTGGCAGGGCAGCCAGATGCAGCGCGCCGGCGTCGCCTGCGCCGACTGCCACACGGTTCACGCCGCCAAGGACCCGGTGCGGGAGAAGAAGACCCAGCCGGAAGTGTGCTTCGCCTGCCACGCCGAACAGCGCGCCGACAGCTTCAAGTATTCGCATCACCCGATCCGCGAGGGCAAGGTGGTGTGCTCGGACTGCCACGCGCCGATGGGCTCGGCCGGACCGCACCTGTTGAAGGAGTTCTCGGTCAACGAGACCTGCTACAACTGCCACGCCGACAAGCGCGGCCCGATGTTGTGGGAGCACCAGCCGGTTCGCGAGGACTGCACCAACTGCCACACCCCGCACGGCTCGGTCGAGCAGCGCCTGATGAAGGAGAACATGGGCTTCATGTGCTCGAGCTGCCACAGCGCGATCTCGAACTCCAGCGGCGGAGCGTTCGGCGGCGGGCACTCGTTGCTGGGCAACCTGCAGGGGCAGGCGACCTACAACAGCGCCTTGGGCAACCAGCGGCTGTGCCTGAACTGCCACTCGCAGGTCCATGGGTCGAACAGCCCGAATGGCGCCTACTTCCTTCGCTGAGCAGAGTTTGGACAATATTCCCCCCGCAATAATCGGGGCAAGGGGGCTAACATGATGCATAAACTCACCTTCCGCGCCATGCTCTTGGGCGGCGTCTGTATGCTGCCGCTCGGAGCCTTGGCGGCCGACATGGGGGCCGCTCCGGCGGCCCCCCCAGCCGCGGCGCCGGTCTCGGAGAACGAGATCGATCTCGGGCTGGGGGGAACGTTCGGCACGAACACCGGCCAGGCCGGCCGCTACACCGGGTTCACCGAGGACGGCATGGACGGGCTGTTCGGCTTCCATTCGGAGACGCGCGACGGGACGCGCTACTACATCTTCGACGGCTCGAACATCAATTTCCAGTTCGGCAACAACCTCGGGACGGCCAACGTTCCGGTCCTCGTCGGCTCCCCCACCGTAAACTATTCGGGCACCTGCTCGGGCGCCGCGGCGTCCTGCGGGACCTCCCCTACGGGCATCGGCACCGGCGTCAACGGTCAAATCGTGAATGGCCACGTCAACAACTTCTACGACGGAAACTACCAGAGCCAGACCAACAACGACCTGGGGCCGAACGCCACCGTGAAGTTCGACGTCGGCGATCAGGGACATTGGGGGATCATCGGCTACTACGACGCGATCTCCTATACCGGCAACATCATCGACTCGATCTATACGATCAACGGCCACACCGGGACTCTCAACGGCGCGCTCGGCGGGGTGAACACCTGGGGCGGGGCGTCGCTCACTGCGCCGGGCTCGATTCTTGCGTATAACGCTGTTGCCGGGGGGGTTCCGAACTCCTTCAACAACGGCGTGACCGGCGCCGGCACCACGAATCCAGCCTTCCCGCTCAGCGCCGAAGAGCCTTTCCAGACGGGCACGCGGCGCGACATCGTCGGCTTGATCGGCAAGTACACCTGGGGCGACTGGACCATCACCGGCGCGCTGCGTCACGAGCACAAGTCCGGGACGGTCGAAGAGTCGTTCGACGGCGCCTACGGCGGCACGGCGTTCACGCTGCCGATCGACTACGACACCGAGCGCTACGACGTGTCGGCGGCTTACAGCACCCCCCAGATCCAGGCGGTGTTCGGCTACTTCCTCTCCGACTTCATCGACGGCAATAGCGGGGTCTCGCTTCCCGATCCGCTGTCAGGGGCGAATTGCACGCCGTCGCTGACGACGAGCGCCACCAACACGAAGTGCGTGCAGGCCAATCCCTACGAAATGACGGCCGTCTACGCGACGCCGCCGAGCAATTACGCGCAGTACGTGACGGCGATGATCGGCTACAACCTGACGCCGGGCACGCGGTTCAATTTGAACGCGCGCTACGGCTGGGAGACGCAGAACGACGCGTACCCGGCCAACACCGGCGATCCCGCCATCACTTACTCAGGCACCAACACCACTCCGGGTGGGGCGCCCCCGACTGCCGGCGGGTATGCAGGCGGGATGACCGGTCTCACCGCTTCGGGCTTCGAAAACAACGGCGTCACGTCGCCCAACATCATGGCCCAGGTCTTCCAGGGCAACGTCGGGGTCAGCACCAACCCGTTCACCGGCTTCAACGCCAGCGCCAAGTATTCGATCGACGAGCGCGACGTCAGCATCGGTCAGCCAAGCGGAGTCTACGGCAACGGCACCGGCATGGACAGCAGCGAGAAAGCTAACTACGCCTACGTCGTGCCGCAGGAGTGGCTGAAGCAGAAAGTCAACCTCGACGCCGACTATAAGATCCTGCCGGCGAGCAACACCAAGCTGACCGTGGCTTGGGAATACGACGACATCGACCGCAGCAACGCCCAGGTCGGCCACAGCGACACCAATATCGGCACGCTCGGCTTGAGCAGCATGTTTGGTTCGTCCTTCATGGGTCGGATCACCGGCAGCTACGGCGAACGCAGCGGCGTGCTCGATTACTGGACGGCTTGGCAGAACCTGACTACCGGCAGCCCCACCTTCGCGACCGGCGTCGATCCTTCCGGCGCCTATTACCAGGCGCCGATGACCTTGGCGTCGGTCAATCTGCGCGGCGACTACATTTCGGGCGGCCCGTTCTCCGGCGGCGTGTCCTTCAAGGCGGAGAACGACGACTTCCACTATCCCAGCGCCACGGCGGGAACGCCCACCGGGACGGCGTCGCCGAACATTCCGAACCAGGTCGAGGGCATCAAGAGCGACTACAATCTCACGGCGGGCATCGACGGCAACTATAGACTGAACGAGGCCGTGAACTTCCATGCCTATTACACCTACGAGCAGTTGTTCTACGACAACATCGGCAACGGCGACTGCGCCAACAACAACAGCGTTGTCACCACCACCACTAAGATCGGTGGCGTCACGTCCGCCCCCTACCCCTCCTACTACTGCACGGGCAGCGCCGGATATTTCCAGAACAAGTACACCAGCGGCGTCAGCACACTTGGCCTCAGCGCCGAATTTAAGGCGACAGACAGACTGAAATTCACCGCCGATTACACGTTCGCTTATGGATCGGTGCTGTTCGGCGACTACAACGGCGTCTTTGTGAGTGGCAATTCGGTTCCGGCGGCTGGCAGTGGCAGTGTGGCTGTCTCCCAATTGCAGCAGAGCATGCAAAACGTGACGAATTACCCCGACGAGAACTCGATCATGAACGCGCTCACCGTCAAGGCCAAGTACGAGCTGACGGATAATATCGAGCTTGGGCTGGGGGTCGGTTGGAGCATGTTCCGGTCGAACAACTGGAACGATCAACAGCCGGCGGTTGAAGCGAAATGCACGAGCAATACGTCCAACACCTGCAACTCGACGACTTACGGTCCTACTAATCCTCCTGGTGCTGCTGTTGGCCAAACTACGACCAACAACGCCAACTCGATCAACATCCTGACGCCGGGCTACAGCTCGCCGAACTGGAACGTCGGCACGGTCATGGCCTCGCTGAAGATCAAGTGGTGAGGGGCTGAAGGGGCCTCTCGTCCGGCGGCGCCGCGGGCGGGGGAAAGGCAAGCGGCGCCGGCGGCCGGGACGGCGCTAAAATTCGGCGCCGCCAAGGCGGGACGAGGGGGTGCGGTCGAGCGTTTCGACCGACGCAAGGAGCCGGGCCGCAACGCCCGGCTCTTTGCCGTTTCGGGGCCGCGAGACGCGCCTGATCTTCTCCTCTCCCCGCCTCTTTGCGGGGAGAGGCAGGGTGAGGGGCGGGGCGAGTAGCCGCGCTATCGACAAGATGTGCGTGGGCCGTAGCGCGAAACCGGCGGTGAGGCGGGGCGAGCGGGGCGGCCAATCCCCCGCGCCCCTCACCCTGCCTCTCCCCCGCAAACGCGAAGCGTTTGTCGGGCGTAAACGGGGAGAAGGAAAGATAAGGCGCCGCCGCGCCCCTCTCCCCGCCCTTCGCGGGGAGAGGCAGGGTGAGCATCTGTGTTGGAAGTCAAGGCTGGACTGGCCTCCAAGGGCGATCTTCTTTGATGAGGACGTCGCGGAGGCGTTTGTAATCTTCGCGCAGTTGCGGGTTGCACGTGGCGGCGGAGACGGCTGCGAAATAGAGGCCGGTTCGCACGAAGGCGCGCCCGCCCCAGATATGACGCTCGCCGGCCTTTGCGCCGCTGTCGCGCGCCAGCGGCGCAAGGCGGCGAGGAGAGAGGCGGCCTTGCTCGAGCAAGCGCCGAGTTCGGGCAGGCCGACGGCGAGGGCGACGGCCGCCACGGGACCGACGCCGGGGATGGTGATGAGGATGTCGTAGCGGCGCTTGAGCGCGGGATCGGCGCCGATGCGGCGTTCGATCTCGGCGTCCAGGCGCTCGACGTGCCCGGCCAGGAGCTTCAGCCGCCGGCCGAGTTCGGCCTTGAGAAAGGCGGTCTGGCTGGCTCCGCGTCGGTTGGACAGCGCGGTTTCTTCGGCTTTGGCCGCCGCCCGCGCGCGCGCCAGTTCCTGCAACGCCTCGAGCGCCTCCGGCGCAGGGGCGAGCGCGCTGGGCTCGAGGGTTTGGCCCATCAGCGCCAGCATGCGCGCGTCGAGCCGATCGGTCTTGGCGAGCTGACCGACCGCCTCGGCGAACAGACGCGCCCGCAACGGATTGACGACGGCGACCGCCAGGCCTGCGGCGTGCAGGGTGCGGTGCGCCTGGCGGTGGAATTTGCCGGTCGCCTCCATGACGATCAGCTCGACCGGCAGGTCCGCGAGGCGACGCTTGAGGGCTCTGAGGCCTTCGGGCGCATTCGACACGCGGAGTTTTTGGCCAATGGGGTGGAGATAGACGTCGAGCCAATCTTTACAAACATCGACGCCGACGTAGACTCCCGGCTGCGCGCTTCGTTCGGGCGATTTCTGACCTTGCATGCGGGACTCGCTCCCTATCATCTGTTCAGGACAAGCGCGAAGGACGGACGGACCACGCTCACCCGCGGTTCCAAGCCAAGGGGCATACGGTCCCGCCCGCCCGACGCTCGGGGGATGGCCATCCCCCGAGCGTCAGCTCGAAATCTTCGCAGATTCGCGCCAAAGCGAACATGCAAGGGGCGCGGGGGATTGGCCGCAAGCGGTGGAGGAGCCAAGTGCGCGGACTTCGCCTCTTTGAAACCCGCCGAGCCCGCGAATTGCGGCGCCTTTCGCCGGCCGCCGAGCGGATACTGTGGTCGCGGCTCAAGAACCGTGGGCTCGACGGCGTCAAGTTCGTCCGCGCGGAACCGATCGGCTCCTATTTCGCCGACTTCGTCTGCCGCTCGGCCAGACTGATCGTCGAGATCGACGGCGCGACCCATTCCACGGACGACGAAATCGCGCACGACGAGCGCCGGACGGATTTCCTGCGAGCCGAGGGATTTCGCGTCATTCGCTTTTCCAACGAGCAGGTCTACGAAAATGTCGGAGCGGTGGTGCAGGAGATCGCTCGAGTCTTGGGCGAGGCTCGGCGTTGAGGGCACGCCGGCGTCGACTCGCCGGCGAAGCGGAGCGGCCAATCCCCCGCGCCCCTCACCCTGCCTCTCCCCGCTTTGCGGGGAGAGGGGAAGATAAGGCGCCTTTCTTCCCCTCTCCCCGCGTCTTCGCGGGGAGAGGCAGGGTGAGGGGCGGGGCGAGTAGTCGCGCTGTCGACAGGATGTGAGCGCGCCGTAGCGCGGAATGCGGGGCACGGAGCTCGTTCGAGGCGAGAGCGATTTCTTGCACAATCGCTCCGACATTTTTCGTAAACCGGATCGTTGGAAAATCGAAAGATACGGCTCCCGTTTATGGGAACGCCGATTCGGCAAACAACGAGCATGGCAGGGTTCCTTGCCGCCGACATTGTATTTCGGAAAAAGGGAAGGCTGTGCTAGTCTTTTCCCAATGCTCGTCGCCATGCCGCCGCGCCGCCGGGGGCAGCGCGCATGATTTCGACGGGAGACCGGCGCAAAAAATTTGGAGGAAAACGAAAATTCCCTTTTCCCTCCTGCAAGGCTTTGATTTTCCACGAAATGGACGAAGAAATCTTTGGAAATATTTGGAGAAAAACGCCGCAAATTTGGAAATGTTTGGCTTGGGCTTGGAAAGGCTTGGGGGCCCGAGGCGCGGGGAAGGCGTCCCTTCCCCCCTCGCGGGGGAAGGGACGCGCCTGCGCCTACGCCCCTACGCCGCCGCCTTGGCGTGCTCGGTCCCGTCTTCCCAGGGCGGCAGCAGGCGGACCAGCAGCGCCAGCAGGATCATCGGCGCGACCAGCACCGAGCCCGCCGCCAGCACGCCGTCGCGGCCCCAGATCTCCCACGGGAACTCCAAGAGGCCCTTGCCGGTCTTGGCGATCTCCTGGCCGCCGATGACCACGTTGAAGCGCATCATGATGACGTTGAACAGCACCAGCATCGCGGCGAGGGTGATCCCGGCCACCAGCGCCCGTCCCTTGGTGCCCCGCCAGAACATGAAGGACAGGATGAGGATCGGCGTCACCGCGCCGACGGTGAACTGCAGCAGGAAGAAGGGAACGATCAGCTTGGTCGACACGAACAGCACGATCATCTCGATGCCCTCGCGCGCCTTGTACATCAGGCTGCCGAACTCCACCCCCTCGAGCAGCAGGGTGAACATGACGAAGCCCCACAGCGTGTAGCCCATCGCCTTGACGCAGGCGACGTCGACACGGACCCGGCGCAGCTTGCACGAGAGGACGTAGAGAACGACCAGCAGCGACACGCCGGAGATGATCGCCGAGAACAGGAAGATCACCGGCATCAGGTCGGACGACCACCATTCGCGCGACTTGAGCGAGCCGAAGATGAACCCGACGTAGCCGTGCAGGCCGTGCGCGCCGGGAATGCCGAGAATGGCCAGGGCGAAGATCCACTTGCGGTCGGCGCTCATCGCCTTGTCCGACACGTCGTAGCAGCCCAGGCACAGCGCCTTGTAGACGAGCCCCAACAGGCCTTTGCGGGCCTGCGCCTGCTCCACCATGTAGGGCCGGAACACGAACCAGGTCTCGACGAACAGCAGCAGGATGTAGAAGCCGGCGAAATAGCCGAACATCGCCATCGCCGAGCTCCAGTGCGGCGTGAACACCGCGTTGAACGCGCGCTCGGGATGGCCGAGGTGCAGCATCAGCGGCGTCGGCACGAACAGCATGCAGCACAGCGAGGTCAGCAGGGCGAAATGCGCCACCGGGCGAAGCTGCTTGATGCCGAACACCTGATAGAGGCTGGAGACGGTGAAGGCGCCGGCGACCAGCCCGGTGAGGTAGGGATAGACGACGATCAGCACCGACCAGGGAAAGACGGTCTCGTTGGGGTAGACGTAGCCGGTGAACGGCGCAGCCGCGAACAGCGGTTCCATCAGCTCACCTCCTTGTCGATGCCGACGTAGAAGACATTGGGCGCGTTGCCGGTCTCCGGCTTGAGCACCTCGACGCGATTGTTGGCGAGGAACCGGCTGATCGCGCTGTCCTTGTCGTTGCGGTCGCCGAAGATGCGCGCCGAAACCGGGCACACCTCGACGCAGGCCGGGTTGAGCCCCTTGGTGATGCGGTGATAGCACCACGTGCACTTGTCGGTGACCTGGAGCTTCGGGTTGAACAGCCGCGCGCCGTAGGGGCACGCCTGGACGCAGTACTGGCAGCCGATGCAATAGGTGTGGTCGATGACCACCACGCCGTCGTTGGTCTTGAACGTCGCGCCGGTGGGGCACACCTGCACGCAGGCGGGATGGGTGCAGTGGTTGCACAGCTTGGGGACGAAGAAGGCCTTTTCGACCTTGGCGTCCTTGTAGCGGTTGGCGAAGCGGTATTTTCCTTCCGAGCCGGACGCGGCGATGTTCACCGGATCGGCCTGGCTGTCGATGTGCGCTCTCTCCTCGCCTTCGAGCGTGACGTAGCGCTCGACCCAGGTGCGGAAGTGGTGGGCGTCGGGGGCGACCTCGTTCTCCGCCTTGCACGCCTCGACGCAGCGCAGGCAGCCGATGCATTTGGTCGCGTCGACGCCGAACGCCCAGCGATGCTTGCTCCAGTCGTAGCCGGGGATGGCGGGGATCGGCGGCGCGTCGGCGACCGCCGCGGCCCGCGTTTCCCTCGGCGCCGCGGCGCCCGCCGCTATTCCGGCGGCGGCGCCGGCGATCGCCGTTCCCAGTCCGCCCAGAAAGGAACGGCGCGCGGCCTGACGCTCTCCGAACTGTTCCTCTTCATCCATGATGCAAGTCCCTCCGGCGGAACGCTCGTCCGCGACGTCTCATTTGCAACTGGCGCCGGCGTAATAGGCCGCCAGTCTGTCCACGTCCTCGCCGCTCGCGCCCTTGGCGAGCGCGTTCATCACGACGTGGTTACGCGTCCCGCCCGCATAGGCCTTCAGGGCGGCGGCGAGATAATCCTGGGATTGTCCGGTCAGGTTCGGCGCCGCCCGATCGCGGCCGATCCCGTTCGCGCCGTGGCAGTCCGTGCACACCGAGGCTCCGGCCTTGCGCGCGGCGGCGACCCGATCGGCGTCGTCGGGAGCGCTCTCGCATTTCAGGCTGGCGAAATAGGCGGCGATATCCTCGACGTCGGCGTCGTCCACGCCGGCGGCGATCGGCGTCATCATCTCGTTGGCGCGCGCGCCGGACTTGTAGGCGGCGATCGCCGCGGCGAGATAGGCCTCGTTCTGCCCCGCCAGAGTCGGACCGGGAAGGCCCGCGCTGACGCCCGCATCGCCGTGGCAGGCGCCGCACGCCTCGGCCTTGGCCTTGCCCGCCGCCGCGTCGCCAGGATGGCTCGGCGCGGCGAGCGCGCCGACGAATGTGCGCGGCGAATGGGGCTTATGACAGAGCGTGCACTGCTGCGTTCCGGCGTGATCGTCGATCACGATCTGGGCCTGTTGCACCGGTCGGCCCGGCATCCGTTCGTGACAGAGCGTGCACAGCGCCCGCGTGTCGGTCGGAACCGTGAGCTTCAGCGCGTCGGGATGAACCGGGCCGGTCGCCGCATTGACATAGTCGTGCTGGGGGTCGCGGCCGCCGCCGGGACCGTGGCAGACTTCGCATTTCACTGCCTTGCCGATGTCGGGGCGGTCGTGGACGCCTGTGGACCATTCGGCGAATCGCGCGGCGTGGCAAGTCCGGCAATAGGCCACGCCCTGAAACTTGGGTTTGTCCTGGGCGATCTCCACCACTGCATTGCCGCGATAGTGCCCGTACTCGTAAAAGGACTTGTCGACGAGAAGATTTCGCGCCGTGACCGCAATGACGCCAAATGCCACGAGCAGTAGGAGGAGTCGCGCGATATGCTTGGGCATTGCGTGGTATATCCCTCCCTCGATCGGCGCCAGGCTTCGAAAGCGTTCGCGCGTGCGGTCAGGCGCCGCGCAACGAACTCAGCTCGACGCGAAACTGGCGATAGCGATCAACTGCTTAACTCGTGCTGGCGGTCGGACTCGGCGCACGCCGCGCGAGTCGGCGCCAACGACGCTTGATACAAAAGTACGCATACCGTCCGGTGCGAACGGCTCGCAATGCGGCGATACGCCGCGTCCCTCGCCGCGCACGATTGGGCGCGTTTCATCGACTTGCCCGCGTCCGTCCCTTCGCGCCGCCTTGACCGGGCCGTCGGCGATGGCGCATGATTAGTCTTGCAAATTTGCCGTTGTGAGATCGACCCGCCGGACGCTGAACAAGGGGAGGGGCGAGCCGTCGACGATTTCGGCGGCCGGGTTGACTTGCATCAAATTATGGGCAGAACCGGGCCGTTATGGCGGCCCGGCCATCCGCCGGCGGCGTGCGGGAATTCACGCGCCTCGCGAGGAGTCGATCGAGATAGCGAGTCGGTCACGGGAGACATCGCGTCGCAGCGCGCTTTTGCGGGCGAGGGACGGGCGTTGCGGGGTTGAGGGCGGTTAGGGCGTGTGGCGGTTCGAACGAGTGTGGGTCCGATTGATGGCGATTGAGCTGAAGGCGCGGAGATTGGTTGTCGTCGCGATGGCGGCGAGCGCGGCGCTGGGGCTGGGCGGGCTCGGGCCTTCGGCGCAGACGGCGATCAAGCCGGGCGACGAGTTGCGCCCGCTCTACGCCATGCCCGACGACGTGGCGGAGGGCAAGCAGCTGGCGCAATCGTCGTGCGCGAGCTGCCACGGGGCGAACGGGATCAGCGCCACGGCGGGGATACCCGATCTGGCGGGCCAGCGGCCGGCCTATCTCTATCTGGAGCTCAAGGCGTATCAGTCGGGGGCGCGCTCCAACGCGACGATGGCGGATCGGGTGAAGTTTCTGAGCGACGACGCGCTGGTTAAGGTGGCGGCCTATTACGCCGGGCTCGATCCGGCCCAGCCGGCCGAGGGGAGCGCGCCGAAGGCCGTCGATCCGGTCGAGGCGGGCAAGACGGCGGCGGCGGCGTGCGCGGGCTGCCACGGCGACGCGGGGGTGAGCGCGACGCCCGGGATTCCGAGCCTGATCGGCGAAGCGCCGCAGTATCTGGTGGGCGCGATGAAGGACTACCGGAGCGGGCGGCGCAAGAACGACACGATGAAGGCGATGACAGCGGGGCTTTCGGAAGCGGAGATGGGCCACATCGCGCTCTACTACGCGCTGCAGCCGGCGGTGCGGGCGCAAACGCCGGCCAAGGGCGACGCGGAGGCGGGCAAGGCGGCAGCGGTCGCTTGCGCGGGGTGCCACGGCGACCAGGGGGTGAGCGGCAATCCGGCGACGCCGAGCCTGGCCGGGCAGGATGCGGGGTATCTGGCCGAGGCCCTGGCGGGCTACAAGAACGCGGGCCGCTCGAACGAGACGATGGCGGGCCTGGCCGGTTCGCTCGACGCGGCGGCGATGGCCAACGTCGCGGCCTATTACACGGGCCTGCAGCCGCAGCGGGTGAACGTCAGCAAGCCGCTGACCCCCGACGAGTGGGCGCAGAAGTGCGACCGCTGCCATGGCCCGAACGGCAACAGCGCACGGCCGGACATTCCGGCCCTGGCCGGCCAACGCATGGACTATCTGGAAACGGCGCTGCACGACTATCAGAGCCATGAGCGGCGGAATTCGGAGATGGCGGCGATGGCGGCCATCCTCAGCGCCGACGACGTCAAGGGGATGGCGGCGCATTATTCGCATGAGAGAGCGCGGGCGGTGGTGTTCGTCACCGTGCCGGGAAAGTGACCCGAGTGACAGGGGCCGCCGTCGGCGCCCGAGATCGATGGATTCGAACATGAATGACGCCTCGCCGCCGCACCACCTCTTTCGTCACTATTCCGAGCTGCCCTACAGCCTGCGCGTGCTGTTCACGGCGACGCTGCTCATTCTCGGCATGGGCTATCTCTTCGCCCTCTTGAACATCTTCTTCACTTATGCCGGGCGCGCCGGCGGGAACCCGATGATGCTCTCCTACGAGGACATCTTGGTCGCCTATTCGGGCAGCGGGCACGGCTCGATTCTGGAGGGGGCGCTGAGCGGGCCGATGGCCGGCATGCTGCCGCCCGACGAGAGGGCGACGGTGCTGACGTGGGTCCGCCAAGGCGCCTCGCGCCCGGACTATGAGGCGAACATCAGGCCGATCCTCGACAAGCGCTGCATGGCCTGCCACGACGGCTCCAACCCGCACCTGCCGAACCTCTCCAACTACGACGGCCTGCAGAAAGTCGCCGCCCTGGACACCGGCGCGACCATCGCGACGCTGGTGCGGGTTTCGCACATCCACCTGTTCGGCATGACCTTCATCTTCTTCGTCGTCGGGACGATGTTCAGCCACGCCTACGTGCGCCCCGTCTGGTTCAAGTGCGCCATCATCGGGACGCCGTACCTGGCGATCGCGCTCGACGTCAGTTCCTGGTATTTCACCAAGCTCTACCATCCCTTCGCCTGGGTGGTGATTCTCGCCGGCGCGCTGATGGCGGCGTGCTTCGCAGTCATGTGGCTGACGACGATGTACCAAATGTGGTTCTCCAGGCCGCCCGAAGCGATCCTGCGGCGCATGGGCGGCGACATTCCCCTCGTCGGCGGTTGAGAGCGTCCGGCCGACGGACCGCGCCGGCGCCCGCCGGGACGGCGCGCCTCGTCAGGCGAGGAAGAGCCTTGCCCGCCGGTCGGCGCAAGCTCGACTTGACGCTGCATTCTCAGCCGCTATGAAAAGCGTCGACGACCCGTTCGTTTCGAAGTCCCGCGAAGCGGAGTTTCGGCGCGCGTCGAGGCGCCGTCGGTTCGACGCCGTCGGCGGCTTTGGCGGTGCGCCGATCATCGATCCGCCTCTATGTTCAAGTGGGTATCGAGAGAGAGAATCGTTTCGTCGGGGATCGGCGCAAACGGCGAAAGTTGGGTAGCCTCGAATTCGTTTCTTCTTTCCTCGCCGCCGAAAGCACGTGTTGCAGGTTGTCCGAATGGAGGCTCCTATGAAATCTACGTTCTCTCTGACGTTTGGGGCGGCGACGGCGCTGTCGGCGATCGTCCTCGTCGGCGCGGGGATCGAATTGCCGATCGGCGAAGCTTGCGCCGCGCCGCCGAAGCCGCCGCAGGTGAGCTTCTCCGACGACGTTCTGCCGCTGCTGCAGTTTCGCTGCGGCAAATGCCATCTGCCGGGCGGCGAGGGGGCGGCGCAGAGCGGGTTCGACGTGAGTTCCTATCAGAGCGTGATGAAGGGCACCAAATTCGGCCCCATGGTCGTTCCGGGCGATCCCGAAACGAGCAACCTGATGCGGCTGCTGGATTGGCGCGTCTCGCCGGAGATCCGCATGCCGCACGGAATGAAACAACTGTCGATCTGCGATCGCGACACGATCCGCACCTGGATTTGGGACGGCGCCAAAGAAAACTGAGCGTCGAGCCGGCCCGAGATCACGCCTCGCGGCGTTCGTCGCTTGCGCATCGCGCGGCGACTTGCCGCTTCGACCCGCGTGCGCCGCGAGACCGTTCGAAACGTAGCGCCAAGGCCGCGACGCGAAGGGCTTGCGGGAGGCCGTGGTGCTCATCGTCGCCGGCGCGCTGATGGCGGCGTGCTTCGCCGTCATGTGGCTGACGACGATGTACCAGATGTGGTTCTCCAAGCCGCCCGAAGCCATCCTCCAGCGCATGGGCGGCGACATTCCCGTCGCCGGCTGACCAGCGCGCGCCGTCTCACATCGAGATTGAGCCCTCGCGGAAGTCGGTGCGGTCGAGCCACACGTTGACCAGCGCCGGCTTGCCGGCTCGGGCGCTCGCGCGCGCGCGCTCGAGCGCTTGCGGGACCTCGGCGTCCGTCTTGACGACGATCCCTTCCGCCCCGAACCCCGCCGCGACCTCATGATAGGCGGTGCGGCCGAGCGTCGTGCCGACGTCGTCGTGAAGCATTTTCACCTGCTCGCGGGCGATCTGGGTCCAGCAAGCGTCGTTGCCGACGACCGCGATCACCGGGACGCCGTGGCGCACGAAGGTGTCGAATTCGGTCAGGCTCCAGCCGCAGGCGCCGTCGCCGAACAGAATCCAGACTTCCGCGCCCGGCCGCGACAGCGCCGCTCCCAGCGCGAACCCCGCGCCGACCCCGAGCGTGCCGAAGACGCCGGGGTCGAGCCAGCCGCGCGGTCCGCGCGGCCTGACGATATAGGACGCCGTGGCGACGAAATCGCCGCCGTCGGCGACGAAGACGGCGTCGTCGCTCGCCGCGCGATCGACGGCGCGCAACAGCGCGATCGGGTTCACATGCTCGCCGCGAACCTGCGCCTGTTTGTCGATCTCGGCCTCACGCGCGCCGTCCCGGGCGCTTAAGGTCGCGAGCCACGCGTCGCGATGCGGCGCGACGCAGCCTGACCGGGCGGCGAGACGCTCGAGGAACTCTCCGGCGTCGCCGATCGCCGCGACGTCGGGGCGGCGATTGAGGCTCGCGTCCCTGGCGCTGCGGTTGGCGGCGATCAGGGTGCTGGAGCGGCGCACGTGGCGGCCGTAGTCGAGGCGGAAGTCGCACGGCGCGCCGGCGAGCACGACGCAGTCCGCCTCGCGCAACGCCTGCCGACGTTGATGACGCATCAGCAGGGGATGATCGCGCCCGAGCAGCCCGCGCGCCATGCCGGAGAGATAGACCGGCGCCCCGAGGCGGGAGACGGCGGCGGCGAGGCGCGCCGGGTCGGGAGCGAGCGTCAGGGCCTGGCTGCCGATGACGACGAGCGGCCGCTCGGCCCGTGCGAGGCGCGCGACGGCCGCCGCGAGGCTCGACTCGCTCGCCGCCGGCGCCGCGACATCGCGCGCGCGCGGCGGCCGAGCCTCGCCGCCCGCCGAAAACAGCTTGGCGACGTGGCGCTGAAGATAGAAGCGCAGCAGCCGCTCGGGGATGGAGGTTCCCTTGCCCGACGCTTCGGCGTACCAGGCGCGAATGCTCGCCTCGTCATAGAGCAGGTCGACCGGACACTCGACGAACGCCGGCCCCGGCACGCCGTCGCGGGCGACCGCGAAGGCTTCCTCCACCGCGGGCGCCAGGTCGCGCACGCGGCGGACGCGTTTGACCAGCTTGACGCAAGGCGCGACGATCGGCCCCTGGTCGATGTCCTGCAGCGCGCCGCGCCCCTGCAGCGCAGTGGGGGCTGCGCCGCCCAGCAGGATCACAGGCGACTGGGCGAGCCGCGCGTTCTCGAGCGCGGTCAGCGCGTTGGTGACGCCGGGACCCGCGGTGACCGCCGCCACGCCCGGCGCGCCGGCGAGCCGCGCCGTCGCGTCGGCCGCGAACACCGCGGTCGCCTCGTCGCGCACGTCGACGACGCGAATACCGCGCGCCTTGGCGCCGACGAGAATGGGCGAAATGTGCCCGCCGCACAGCGTGAAGAGGAAGCGCACGCCGTGCGCCTGCAACGCCGCCGCGACGCGGTCGCCGCCGTGCGCGCCGGCGTTAGGGACATCGTTTGGCGCCTTGGGCTCGGCCATGTTTGCACCTTAGCCGATCCCGCCGCCGTGCGTCTTGCGCAATTCGTGGGGGAAGACCGAGCCGGCGCGCTTCACGCCGCGTCGCGCGGGAACTGCGACTTGGCGATGTGGTAGTAGGTGTCGCCCTTCGCCATCAGCTCGGGGTGTCGGCCGCGTTCGACGACGCAGCCGCGTTCGACGACGCAGATCTCGTCGGCGTTGGCCACGGTGGAGAGGCGGTGCGCGATCACCAGGGTCGTGCGCCCTTCGCACAGGGCGTGCAGCGCCTTTTGGATCGCCTGCTCGGATTCCGAGTCGAGCGCCGAGGTCGCCTCGTCGAGCAGGATGATCGGCGCGTTCTTCAGGAAGGCGCGCGCGATGGCGATGCGCTGCCGCTGGCCGCCGGAGAGCTGCAGTCCGTGTTCGCCGCAGGGCGTATCGTAGCCGCGCTCGAAGCCGACGATGAAGTCGTGCGCATAAGCCGCCTTGGCCGCCGCGACGATCTCCTCCTCGCTCGCATCGGGACGACCCATCGCGATGTTGTCGCGCGCCGATCCCTTGAACAGGAAATTCTCCTGGCTGACATAGGCGATCTGGCGGCGCAGCGACGAGCGTTTGACGTGGGCGACGTTCTGCCCGTCGACCAGGATTTCGCCCTCGCCGACGTCGTAGAAGCGCAAGATCAGATTCATGATCGTCGACTTGCCGCCGCCCGAGCGGCCCACCAGGGCCGTCGTCTTGCCGGGCTCGGCGACGAAGTTGATGTCGCGCAGCACCGGCTCGTCGGGGCGATAGCCGAAGCTCACGCCGCGAAACTCGATGCGCCCAGCCGTGACAGCGAGCTCAGGCTCGTCGGGCGACTCGCGCTCCTCGTCGGGCTGGTCGAGAAAGCCGTACAGCAAGCCGACGCCGAACAGCGACGAATTGAGGTCGACGTGGAAGCGCGCGAGCCGCTTCATCGGCTCGTAGCTCATGATCACCGAGGTGATGAACGAGAAGAGGGCGCCCGGAGTTTGTCCGCCGTAGATCACGCGAAGGCCGCCGTAGAGCACGACGGCGGCGATGGCGAAGCCGGCGAGACTTTCCATCAGCGGGCTGGTGCGCGAGGCGACCGCCGACAGGCGGTTCGCCGCGCGCTCGAAGCCCTCGATGGCGCGCGCCTGACGCTCGCGCATGAAGCCTTCGAGCGTGAACGCCTTGACGACGCGTATGCCCTGCGCCGTTTCCTGCAGCGATTCCATGATCGCCATGCTGTTCTGGAATTGCTTGGCCATGATCTTGCGCACGCTGGCGCTGATCTTGCGCACGGCGAGCGCAGCGGCGGGCACGAAAATCAGCGCGATGAGAGCGAGCACGGGATCGCGCAGGACCATGACGAGGATGAGGCCGACGAGCGTCAGCAGGTCGCGCCCCAGCGTCGTGATGACGAGATTGAGCGCGGTGCTCGCCGACGCGCCGATGAACGACTGCCGGGCGATGAACTCGGTCGAATGGCTGTTGGCGTAATAGGCGATCTTCATGCGCAGCATCTGGTCGAAGATGCGCTTTTGGATGTCGGCGATGATGTTGTTGGCGATCCGCGACAGCGTCACCTGCTGACCGTAGGTCGCAAGGCCCTTGACGGTATAGAGAACGACGATCGCCGCGGTGATCCCCCAGACGGCCGCGACGTTCTTCTCGACGAAGACGTTGTTCACGACGCTGCCGATGATCCAGGCGGAAAGCGCCGTGGTCAGCGCCACGACGCCCAGCATCGCGAAGGACAGCGCATAGCCCTTCCAGTGCTTGGCGCCCTGGTCCGTCAGCAGCCGCTTGAGCAGAGCCGTCGACGACGCATTGAGAAAGGAGCCGAAGCCCCCGCGAGCTCGTCGCCAGATTTGCAATTCCACCATCCTGATCCGGCCGCCGCCGCTCAACCCGCGCCACAGCGAAAAAAAGCGCGGCGGCGGGGCCGAGGTCGGCCGCAAGCTCCTTAGCATCGACCGCCGGGGAAGGGAATTCGCCGCGCCGAATCGGCGCGCCCTGAACTTTCCCCACGAGCTACGGCATGCACGCGCAGCACAAAAGGGGAGGGTCCGTCAGCGCCCTTCGCCGTCGCCGACGTAAGGCCCCTAGCCAAGTCACTCGTCGTCGCGCATGATCGGAGCGAACGCTAAGAAGGGAGCGCGATGGCCAAGGATAGCGCCGACGCGGGCGGCGCCGTGTCGCGGCCGCTCGATCTCGATCCCCAGCGCGCCGGACGCGCCGTCCGGGCGCCCTATGCGATCGTCGACATCGGCTCGAATTCGGTGCGGCTCGTGGTCTACGACCAACTCGGCCGCGCGCCGCTGCCGCGCTTCAACGAGAAGTCGCTGTGCCGCCTCGGCGACCGCCTCGCCCAAACCGGCGCCATCGCGCCGGAGGGGTTTCGCCGGACGGTTCAGGCGGCGCGCCGCTTTCGCGCCATCGCCGACGCGATGGGCGTCGCCAAGATCGACGTGACGGGCACCGAAGCGATTCGGCGCGCCTCCAACGGGCCGGCGCTCGTCGCCGCCATCGCCGCCGAGTCCGGTCTGAACGTCCGCATCCTGAGCGGAGCCGAGGAGGCGCGGTTCTCCGCACTGGGCGTGATCTCCGGTTTCTTCCGCCCGATCGGGACCGTCGGCGACATGGGCGGCGGCAGTCTCGAAGTCGCCGAGGCGCTCGATGACCGGGTCGGCGACCGCTGGGTCAGCCTGCCGCTCGGCGCCTTGCCGGTCGGGGCGATGCTCGCCGAGGGCGCGGCGGAGGCCAAGCGACGCATCGACGCCATGCTGCAGGCGAAACTGCCGCCCGCGCTCGGCAGGCCGGCGTTCTACGCGGTCGGCGGCGGCTGGCGCGCGCTGGCCAAGGCGCACATGGAGGCGGTCGACGCGCCGGTGAAAGTTGTGCACGGCTATACGCTCGCCGCGGAGGCGGCGCGCGGCTTCGCCAAGTCGCTGTTGCGGCTTTCGCCGGCCAGACTGGCGGCGACGCCCGGCGTGCCGGAACGCCGCGCGGACACGTTGCCGGCGGCGGCGATGGTGTTGGATCGCCTGCTGAAGCGTCTCGCTCCGGAGCGCGTCGTCTTTTCCGCGCTCGGGCTGCGCGAGGGCCTTTTGTACTCCCAGCTCGCCGTGGAGGAGCAATATCTCGATCCCCTCGTCGAAGGGGCGCAGCTCATCGGCCTGCCGGCGGCGCGCGTGCCCGATTTCGCCCCCGCGCTCGTGCAGTGGACGGCCGGGCTCTTCTCCGGCGAGACGCCGGCCGAGACGCGCCTGCGCGTCGCGGTTTGCGCGCTTTCCGACGTCGCCTGGCGCGACCCGCCCGACCTGCGCGCGGAAGAAAGCTTTCGCCGCCTGCTGCGGTTCCCGTTCATCGGCGTCGATCACGCCGAGCGCGCCTTCGTCGCCGCCGCGGTCCACGCCCGCTACGCCGGCCGGCCCGACGCGCCCTGGCTCAGCCCGGCCATCGACCTCGTCACGCCTGCGGCCCGCCGACGCGCGCAAATTCTCGGCCGCGCGATCCTGTTGGCCTATCGCTTCTCCGGCGTCGTGCCAGCCGTGCTGGTGAGCGCCCGCCTGCGCATCGAGCCGGATTGTGTGCGGCTCGAAGTCGCCGCGGCCGCCCACGCGCCCGACAGCGAGGTCGTCGTCGAACGCTTGCAGTTTCTCGCCGGCGCCCTCGACGTCCGGCGCAGCGAGATCGTGGTCATCGACGCGGCGTCGTAGCCGCGGTCCCGCTCGGCGCGCGGCCTAATTGGAGACATTGGGGGCGGGCGCGGCGGCGCCCGACAAGGCCATGGCGACGACGGCGGCGAAGATCACCGCTCCGCCGATGAGCGTCGCCGCGGAAGGCGTCTCCCCGAACGCCAGCCAGACCCAGACCGGGCCGAAAATCGTCTCCGTCTGGGCGAGCAGGGTCTGGCCGACCGCCGGCACCGACGGGGCGCCGCGCAAGAACAGGGTGAAGCCCAATCCCATCAACAAGAAGCCGGCGGCGAAGGCGTAAAGCGCCTCCAGCGGCGGCGGCGCCAGCGTCGCGCCCTCGCTCCATGCGACGCCGGCCGCGACGAGCGCCGAGCAAACGCCGTAGCCGATCATCGCCGGGCCGAAGTCGCGTTTGGGGGCGAGGCGCATGCACACGCTGACGACCGCGAAGGCGAGCGCGCAGGCGAGCCCCCAGACGTCGCCGGCGATATGGCCGGCCTCGAACCCGCCGCCGACGATGATCGCCAGGCCGCAAAAGCCGACCGCCACCGATCCGATCTGCCTGCCGTCGAGCCGCTCGCCGAGGATGAGAAAGCCGAGGATCGCCGAAAGCAGCGGCGCGCAGGACGACAGGAACAGCGCGTTGGCGACGCTGGTGAGTTTCAGCGCGACGATGAAGCCGATCGCCGCCACGCTCAGCGCGAAGGTGGCGACGACGCCGAGCGGCCCCAAGGCGAGGAAACCGGCGAGCGTCGCGCCGCCCCCGCGCGAGCGCGCCAGAAGCGCGAAGGCGACGGCGACGCCGAGCCCGCGGAAGAGCAGGAATTGCCAGGCGTCGAGATGCGGCGCCAGACGGATGAAGACGCCGGTGAAACTCCAGCACAGTCCCCCGGCGAGCACGAAGAGCGCGCCGGCGAGGAAGCGGGTCTGCAATTTCGTCGCCGCCGCGTCGGCCATTTAGCGTCCCGTCCATACCGGAGGGCGCTTTTCGGCGAAGGCGCGCGGACCCTCGCGCGCGTCTTCCGAGGCGAGCAGCGCTTCGTAGACCGCGACGCGCCCAGAGCGCATCGCCGCAAACGCCGCCTCGACGGAAAGCCCCTCGGCCGCCCGCGTCAGCGCCTTGGCGGCGCGCGTCGCCAGCGGCGCCTTGGCGGCGATCGTCGCGGCCAATTCGCGCGCCGCGCTCATCAGCGACCCCAAGGGCGCGACGCGGTTGACGAGGCCGATGCGCATGGCTTCCTCGGCGCCGACGCGCCGGCCGGTGAGCAAGAGCTCCATCGCCAGCGCGGGCGCGATGCGGCGCGGCAGTCGCTGCACGCCGCCGGAATTGGCGATGATGCCGAGCCCGGCCTCGGGAAGCGCGAATTCGGCCCCCTCGGCCGTGACGATCAGGTCGCACGCCAGCGCCAGCTCGAAGCCGCCGCCCATCGCCAGCCCGTTGACCGCCGCGATCACCGGCTTGTCGAGGTCGAAGAATTCGGTGATGCCGGCAAAGCCGCCGGGGCCGTGATCGGCGCCGGCCGCCTCGCCTTCCGCCGCGGCCTTCAGGTCCCAGCCGGCGCAGAAGAACCGGTCGCCGGCGCCGGTCAGGATGGCGACGCGCGCGTCCGGGTCGTCCTGGAAGGCGCGAAAGGCGACATAGAGCGCGCGGCTCGTCGCTGCGTCGACCGCGTTGGCCTTCGGCCGGTCGAGCGTCACCGAATAGAGCGCGCCGTGGCGCGCGACGCGAACGGACGTCGTCATGAGGGTTCCTTTCCGCTGAGGCGAATAAGCGCATCGGCCGCCGCGACGCCAGCCCCTTGCGCGAACACGAGCAGCGGATTGACGTCGATTTCCACCAATGTGTCGGCGTGCGCCGCGCCGCGATAGCCGCACAGCAACCGCGAAACGCTGAGGCCGTCGAGCGCGCGCGATCTCGTCGCGGCTGGGGGAAGCAGCAGCGTCGCGCTGTCGCCGATGAGGTCGGCCAGGACGCCGCCGGCGCGGGGCGCGCCCAGGCCTCGCCGACCTCGGCGGCGAGGCGGATCGCCGCCAGCGCCTCGCTCATGCCGGCGAGCGGCGCGACGCCGCTCGCCGCGAGGCGGTCGGCGATTCGTTCCGGCATCGTCTCCGGCGGCGACGCGATCACCGCCGCCCGCGCGCCCGTGTCGCGGCGCGCGGCGACGGAACGCGTCGGAGCGAGCGATGGGAACAGTCTCGCACGAGTGCGACACCGAACTCGTTCCGTTTCGCGACATTTCGGACGTCCGGTCGTTCGCGATCAAACCGGAGGATCGGCTCCGTAAAGGATACGATACCACGAGCGTGAAATCACGTTGGCGATTTGCTCTTGGTCGCCGGCGAGCCGCGCCAGGCTTGGACCTCGATGAATATAGATTTCGCGCAAGAGTTCGTCGGCCATCGCGATGGCGGAGCGAACCAACATCGTCTGCGTCGCTCCGGACGGCCCGAAATTGTCGATGATCAGGCGCCGCTTGAGATCGTGCAATATGGCGACGCTCCAGCGATGATTGATGCGATCGCGACGAACGGCGTTCTCCGGTCGCGCATAAAGCAGGAACTGACTCGCCCGAAGCAATCGCGCGTTATTCGCGTAGCTGCGGACGTAGAAGCGATTCATGCGTTGGATCGCCTCGAAGGGGGGGAGTTCTCCGCCGCCACGTGGGCGGAATAGACGTATCGCCGCGTCATATAGGCGGCGGACAGCCATCGCCGCCTCAATCCGGTTGTCGAAGTAAAGATAAAAGGTGCCGTGCGCGACTCCCGCGACCTCCGCAATCCTCGCCACCGTCAAGCCGTCGATCCCCGAGCGTTCCATCTCCTGAGCGGTTGCGGCCACCAACGCGGCGCGCGTTCTCGCTCTCCTGGGGCGATCGCCCATTTTCGCCAGACGCCCTGTCAACACGTCGGCGAGGCGGAAATCCCTGACATCGGCATTCATGTCGAAGCCATAGTCAGATCGCGGGCGCTTGGCAAATTGACATTGACGTCATTCTCATGCATCGTCGCGACGTCATAGAGCGCAAAGGATCCGAGCGTGAAGCGGAAAGGCGCGGCCGTGAGCTTTCGTGGAGTCACGAAGCGCTTCGGGGATCTGGTCGCGCTAGACAGATTCGCTCTCGAAATCGCCGCCGGCGAGTTCGTGACGCTCCTCGGCCCCTCGGGTTCGGGAAAGACGACGGCGCTGAATATCCTTGCCGGCTTTCTCGACATGACGGAAGGCGAACTCCTGATCGACGGAAAGTCAGTCGCGAACCTGCCGCCGGAGCGGCGCAATCTGGGAATGGTGTTTCAGAACTTCTCTCTCTTTCCCCACCTCAGCGTCTTCGACAACGTCGCCTTTCCGCTGCGACTTCGTCGCACGCCAAGCGCCGAAACGCGCGAACGCGTCATGGCCGCACTCGAGATGGTGCATCTCCCAGACTTGGCGAAGCGCATGCCGCGCACGCTTTCAGGCGGCCAGCAACAGCGTGTGGCGTTAGCGCGATCGGTAGTCTTCGAGCCTCCGGTGCTCCTGATGGATGAATCGTTGAGCTCCCTCGACCTGAAGCTTCGGGAGGCGTTGCAGCTCGAGATAAGACGACTCCATTCGCAGATTGGCTGCACCGTGCTTTTCGTCACGCATGACCAGGGCGAAGCTCTCACGCTGAGCGATCGCATCGCGGTGATGCGCGCTGGCGCGATTATCCAGATCGATACGCCAGACCAAATCTACGACAGGCCGGCGCATCGTTTCGTCGCTGAATTCATCGGTCACACCAATATCCTGGAGGTCATTCCGGGACGAGACGGTCGCGCCCGATTCGCGGAAATGAACGGCGAAATCAAATTGCCGCGATCGTCCGTCGTGAGCCTGCGGCCGGAGAATCTGCGACGCGCGGCGCTGGGCATGGACCCTCCCGATTTCGTTTTTTTCGACGCGCTGATCGACCAGCCGCTCTTCCTTGGTGAATCGGTGCACTACACGGTGCGCCTTCCCAGCGGACGCACCCTTCAATTCCGCGAGGACCGGGGAGCAGGCCAATCGACGCTGCGGGCGAGCGATCCGGTGCGTCTCGGGTTTCGTCCCGAGGACGTTGTGCCGGTCGAAAGCGACGGCTGACGAAGTGAAGTGCGAGAGCGGGAGAATTGAGCCATGAAAGCGTTACGCAGTTTGATCTTGGGCGGCCTTCTCGCCGCGACGATCGGCGCCGCTTGCGCGGCGGATGCGACTATTATTGTAAGTGGATCCGGTGGAACGCTCACTGACGTCCAGAAATCCATCTTTCAGGAACCGTTCACCGCCAAGACCGGCATTCAGGTTGAAAATATCGCCACGACCAGTCGGGTCTCCGCGCTCAAGGCGATGAAGATGACTGGGTCGGCCCAGTGGGACGTGACGGAACTGACTGGCTCCGACTTCCAGCAAGCGGCCAATGCGGGATACCTGGAGCCGATAGATTGGAATGTCGTGGACCCCAAGCACCAAATGCCGGAAATCGCCCGCCAAGAATACGGGTTGGCGGCAGGGAGCTATTCCACCATCATCGGCGTTCGCACGGACAAGTTGCCCCCCGGCAAGCAGATGACTTCCTGGAAGGACTTTTGGGACGTCAAGACCTTTCCAGGCCCTCGCGCGCTTCAGAATGGAGCTCTCGACAACCTGGAGTTCGCCTTGCTCGCGGATGGAGTTTCGAAAGACAAAATCTACGAAGTCCTGCGAACCGACGAGGGCATAGACCGCGCCTTCAAGAAGCTCGACGAAATCAAACCCAGTATCGTTTCCTGGTGGAAGGCCGGAGCCCAGCCGGTGCAGATGCTCGCCAATGGAGAGGTCTTCTACACGAGCGCCTGGAACGGCCGCATCACGAAGCTCGCGGCCGACGGGGTGCCGGCCGCCATCGTATGGAACGAAGGCTCGCTGAAGCCGTCCTACGAATGCATCCCGGTGGGCGCCCAACACCGGAAGGAAGCGCTGGAATATCTTGCGTTCCTCATCGCCGACGCGAAAATGAACGCCAACTTCGCGATGCAGATGCCTTATCCCGGCTTTGTGCCGGGGATGTTCGATTTCATGCCGATCGACGCGGCCAAGACGATGCCGACCTACGCGCCAAACCAAGCGGTCCAATTTGCAAGCGACAATTCGTTTTGGGTCGATCGCAGGGATAAACTTAACGAACGCTGGGAGGCTTGGCTCCTGAAATAAATCGAGCCCGCGGGGCGTCACGTCGACTTCCATGAGCGAATCACGGCACATCCGATGCGAAGATTGAGCGCCACCAGATTCCTGATCCTTCCGGGTCTTGCGCTCTTGCTCTTCCTTTTCGTCGCGCCCCTGGCGGTGATCTTGAAGGCCGGGCTTTTCGAGGACGGCGGAACCAGCGGCTATCTCGCACGCTTCATCTCGAATGGCGCTTATCTCGAAGTGATGGAGAGAACGGTGGCGTTCTCGGCGATCGTCTCGGCGATTTGTCTTTTCGCCGGTTACCCCATCGCGTTTTTCATCGCGCGGCAGACGAAGAAATGGCGCCCGCTTCTCGTCTTCCTGATCTTTGTGCCCATGTGGATGAGCATTCTGGTCAGGACTTACTCTTGGATGATCTTGCTTGGCCGAGAGGGGATCGTGAATGCGACGCTCATGAAGCTCGGCCTCGTTTCGACGCCGCTCAGACTGATCTACACGACCGGCTCTGTCTATCTGGTGTTGGTGCAGGTGCTCCTGCCCTTCATGGTGATGACCTGCTACTCGGCCATGGCCGAGATCGATGAAACTCATATTCGCGCGGCGCGCCTTCTCGGGGCGCGACCGTTGAGCGCCTTTCTCCGTGTCTTCTTGCCGCTGAGCCTTGAAGGAGCGGTGAGCGGCTTCGTGCTGGTCTTCATGCTTTCGATGGGCGTTTTTGTTGTTCCCGGCCTCGTCGGAGGGCCAAGAGACACAATGATGGCCAACCTCATCGCGACCCAGGTCGAACAGACGAACTGGGGTTTCGGCGCTGCGCTCGCCCTGGTCCTGCTTGCGACGACCCTCGCGGCGATGTCCGTCATTCGCCTTGCGACGCGACGCTTTGTCTTCTCGCCGGCCAGGGAGACGGCCGCATGAGCATCGGCGGTCGGCATTGGGGGAGAAGGGCGCTCGCGGTCTATTTCTGGCTCGTCACAGCGTATCTTCTCCTACCGGTCGCGATCATCGGTCTAATCTCCTTCAGCGCCCAGGATTTCCTGCGATTTCCGCCGAGCAATCTCAGCCTCCGTTGGTACAATGAATATTTTTCGAGTTCGGCGTGGCTTGAAGCCACCTTTCGATCCTTGCGGATCGCGGCGGCCGCGAGCGTGCTGGCGGCGATTCTTGGAACACTCGCGGCGATTTCGATTGAGCGCGGTCGCTGGCCGGCTCGGGCCGTTCTGACGGCCGCGTTCGCCGCGCCCGCGATCGTCCCGCAAATCATCCTGGCGCTGGGCCTCTTTATTGTCGCGGTCTGGCTCGGCCTCAGCGGAACGGAATACGTGCTGGTGTTGGCGCATGCCACACTGGGCTTGCCTTTCGCGGTTCTTATTGTTTCGTCGGCGCTAAGACAGATTGATCCGACGCCCGAGCGCGCGGCGCGGGTGATGGGCGCCGGTCCGACCAGAAGCTTCTTCACCGCGACCTTTCCATCGCTGCAGTCGAGCGTTGTGGCGGCCGCAATCTTCGCGTTCTTCATCTCCTTCGACGAACTGATCGTGGCCCTGTTCCTGATGGGCGACAAACAGACCTTGCCGGTCCGTATCTGGACCGATCTCCGCTTCGAGTTGAGCCCGACCATCGCGCCGATCTCGACGCTCATGGTGGTTCTGACGACGGTCGCGATGATCGTCGCCGAAGCGCTCCGTCGCCGCGCCTCGCGCCTCAAAGCCAACGAAACCTAGCCAGCAACACTGTGGAGACTTCCTGAAATGTCGCTTCGTTACGAAAAGGCCGATGGTATCGCCACCATCACAATCGACAACCCGCCCGTGAACGTCTTCACGCCGGAATTGCACCGCGATCTCTTCCATATATTGAAGGATTTCCTTTCCGACCGAGGCGTTCGGGTGGGAATTTTGACCGCGAACGGAAGCCGCGCGTTCTGCGCCGGCGACGACATCAAGACATCGCGCCCCAAGAGGACGATCGCTGAAACCGTCGAAAGGCACCTCTATCCCAAGCGCGTCGAGCAATCCCTCGAATATCCCGGCTGGGAAGCGGAAGTGAGGCGTTTAGCGGAGGAGCGCTTCAAACCGATCATCGCCGCCGTGAACGGCCCAGTCATGGGACAAGGCATGATCTACCTTCTCCAGCTCACGGACATCCGCATTGCAACGCCCAACGCGACCTTCGGATTGCCTGAGATCGCCTACGGGATGGCGGGCGCCAGCGGCTCGACTCGCTTGGGCCGGCAAATCCCCCAGGTCGCCGCGTTGTGGCTAGCGTTGACGGGGGAGCCTTTCGATGCCGAGGCCGCGCTTCGCAATCACCTCATCAACGAGATCGTGGAAACCAACCGCCTGATCGAGCGCGCGCGCCAGATCGCGACAAGGATCGCAAGCCATCCCCCGGTCGCCGTCCGCGTTGAAATGGAGGCCTACTATCGAGCCCAGGACATGACTCGTGAACAGGCGGCCGCGTTCACGGGCCATCTTTATCGGCTGCAGCGGACGACGATGGATTCTACGCCACCCCTCGCGCGTCCCCAATCCGATGCCGCGGCTACGCCGGGACTCTAGGAGGAAGTACATGTCGGTAGGAGATCGCGGCGTCGCGGAGATGTCCGAATTGCGCGCGAAGTTCGAGCAGCTAGATTTGCCGGAAACGCTCGGCGGCTTCACGCGCGGATGCGCTGAACTTCATGGCGACAGGATTGTCGGCAATTGGTTCGATGAAGGAAAGACGCTCACCTATCGCGAGCTGTACCAAGCCGCCGAGCGCCTCGCGGCCGGGCTCGTCGAGATCGGCGTCCGAAAGGGCACGCATGTCGCGGTCATGCTGCCGAACGTCTCCGCCTTTCCCATCACATGGATAGCGCTCGGGTTGATCGGCGCCGTCATGGTGCCGTTGAACATCGCTTATACCGGCGAGGAAATCTCATTCGTCGTGAATGACTCCGACGCCCAATTCATGGTCGTCGACGCCGAATTCGCGGCGACCGCGCGGGCAATGCCGCGTCGTCCCGCGATGCTCGCCGATCCGAATATCATCGTGCGGGGGGACGCGCCTGATGGAACGCGTTCCTGGGAAAAGCTCGCCGGTCGGTCCGCGCAGAAATTCGAGGCTCCGACGCCCGTGTATCGATCCGACTTGCTGAACTTGCAATACACCTCCGGCACGACGGGCTTCCCCAAGGGGTGCATGCTGTCCCACGACTATTGGATGCTGATAGCCCACAGCGCCGCCTTTTTCCGCGGCCGCGGCGGCGAGGTGCGGAACGTCTTGATCTGGGCGCCATTCTTCTACATGGATCCGATGTGGCAATTCCTGATGACGATGGCGCTCGGGGGAACAGCCATCGTCGCCCGACGCATGAGCCTCTCCCACTTCTACGGCTGGCTGAAGGACTATCGCATCCATTACTGCATCTTTCCCGAACCAGCGCTGAAGCAGCTTCCTCCTGGGCCCGCGGACAAGGAACTGTCGCTCAAATACGTGAGCATTTACGGATGGCGCGCCGAAGCACGGCGCGAAGTCGAGGAGCGCTTCGGCGTCACGGCGCGCGAGGGTTACGGGATGACTGAAATTGGAGGAGGCGCCATCGTGCCTCCGTCCGCCGATCACATGGCCTATGTGCGCACCTGCGGCCTTGCCTCTCCATTTCGCGAACTCAAGATCGTCGATGAAAACGGGATGGAGACGCCCGTGGGCGAGATCGGTGAGCTGTGGGTCGCGGGGCGGGCACTCCTATGGGGCTATTACAAGCGCCCCGAAGCGAACGCGGAAAGTTTCCGCGGCCGTTGGTTTCGCACCGGCGACCTTTTTCGACGCGACGAGAACGGGTATTATTTCATCGTCGGACGAATCAAGGACATGATCAAGCGCGGCGGCGAGAACATCGCGGCCAATGAAGTGGAGGCCGCGCTTCGCGACCTGCCAGAGATTGAAGAGGCCGCAGTGATTCCCGTTCCGGACCCGCTGCGCCGCGAGGAGGTCAAGGCCTATCTTAAGCTTCGCGGGGGGCTTACCAAACTCGACGTCCCGCCGGATAAGGTTTTCGCCCATTGCGAAACGCGGCTCGCGAAATTCAAGATCCCTCGCTATCTGGCCTATGTCGACGATTTCCCGCGCACCCCTTCTCGAAAGATCCAAAAGAAAGTCTTGATCGCCAGCGCGGAGGATCTTCGCGCCGAGGCATACGATAGGCAGGATGGGTGCTGGAGGTAGCGGCGGCGCCATTTTGTCGCGACAAACGTAATCGCTCACGCCCCCGGCGGCGTCTTCAAGCGACGCATGCGATCGGGTGGCCTTTGAGCATGGGACGCCGACGGAACGGATTCGCTCCGTCGGAGGAGCGACTCGCGCGACGACCTGCTCGGCGACCGCGAGCTCCGCGCCGCTCGCGCCGCGCCGGTCACCGCGCAGGATATGATGACCTCGTTGTTCACGCGCGCCTCCCGCCCAGGGTCAGAATCCTCGGCTGCGAAACTGCGCCATCCCGGCCACGCGCACAATGGCGGCGAGGCCCGGAGCCTAGCGGCAAATTGTTATCGCGCGATAAGAAAAGGACGCGACGGCTTGCCAACAGCCGTCTCGGCGCCCGACAACGCGCCAGCCCGCGCGTCGAATCGAGGGTCGGGGCCGAGGCGCGCCCGGCCGGCCGGGAGAAGAAGAACGCCCGCGTGAGCCTCATCGCCGTCAAACTGATCGTCACGCCGCTGATGATTCTCGCCGCCAGCCTCGTCGGGCGGCGATGGGGCGACGCCGTGGGCGGTTGGCTCGTCGGCCTGCCGCTGACCTCGGGGCCGGTCGCGGTGTTTCTGGCGATCGAACACGGCGCGGGTTTCGCCGCCGAAGCGAGCGCCGGTTCGCTCGTCGGCGTGATCGCGCAGGCCGGTTTCGTTCTGGGCTATGCGCTGGCGGCGCCGTGGGGCTGGCCGGCCGGCCTCGTCGGCGGCGCCGGCGCCTTCGCGGCGAGCGCGCTCGCGTTGCAGGCGGGCCGCCTCGCGCCGGCGATCCTGTTCGCGCTGGCGCTCGGCGCGCTCGTCGTCACGCTCCGCCTGCTGCCGCGCGACTTTCGCGCACCCGCGCCGACCTCGGCGCCATGGTGGGAAATTCCCGCGCGCATGGCCTTGGTGACCGCGCTGGTGGTGGCCGTGACCGGCTTCGCCTCGCTGCTCGGCGCGCGGGCCAGCGGCGTCGTCGCCACTTTTCCGCTGATGGGCGCCGCGCTCGGCGTCTTCGCCCATCGCGCCCACGGGCCGCGCGCCGGCGTCGCGGTCCTCAGGGGCATGACGAGCGCGCTGTTCGCCTTCGCGTTTTTCTTTTTCGTCGTCGGCCTGGCGATCCCGCGCGCCGGAATCGTTTTCGCCTTCACCGCCGCGACGCTCGCGGCGCTGTTGGTGCAAGCCGCGACCCTGAGGCTCGTGCGCGAGGCGAGCGCGCCTCGCGTCGCTTGAACCGCCGATGACGAAATGGCCCGGTCCCATAGGGCGTCCGGAAGGACGCCCGTCCCGAGACGGGCTACGGGGCATCCGGAAGGACGCCCGTCCCGAGACGGGCTACGGCCCGGCCATTCCCGCGCGTCGGGGATTGCGCGCGGCGTCAATTCGCCTAGTCGCCGTGCTCGCGATGCTCTCCGCGACCCTTGTCCCAACCACCCGCCATGTGGCCCTCATGGGGTCCGCGCTCGATGAGGGTCATCAGCAGCGGGCCGAAATGATGCTTCTGCGTTTCGTCGAGGCTGTCGAAGAGCGGCTTGGCGGCGCCGGCGATCGCCTTGATGTTCGCGGAAACCTTGGCCATGCGATCGGCCATCGCGTTCATGTGGTCGATCGCCGAGGGGCGCTCTTCGCCGCGCATCGCCTCGCGCATCGCCTGCATCTCTTCCATTTGCGCCTTGGCGGCGTCGCGCACGGCCGCTTCGAACGGCGCCCAATTCTTCTCCTGCTCGGGCGTGAGTTTCAGCGCCGCCTTCATGCCGGCCAGATGCGCGTCGAGCATGAAGCCGCGGTCCGCCATGGCCCGCATATGTCCCGCGGGCGGCGACGCATCGCCTGGCGCCGCGGCCGCGCCGAGCGCAAAGACGGAACCCGCCAGCGCCGCGGCGGCAACGGAACTAAGTATGAGCTTTTTCATCGGATCGCCTTTCCCTTTGGAATCGACGGCCGAGGCTGTATCGCGGCCACATTACTTGCAAGTTACATCCGTGTAACCGCGCCGACGAATCCCGGGCGCCATTGACGCAGGCCCGCGCATCGCTCAAAGCTCGGCTTGCGCGGAGGCACGGGCATGAGTGAAGGCGGCGTCATCGGCAAACTGGCTCGCGGCCTCAGCGCCCGGAGCGGCGTCCTCAGCGCCTGGATCGGCGTCAACGACGCGGCGGTCGCCGACGCGCTGGCGCGCGAATCCTTCGACGCGGTGACCCTCGACATGCAGCACGGCGGGGTCGACTTCGTCGGCGCCGCGAGGTCGATCCTCGCCGTCGCGCTCGCGGGGAAGCCGACGATCGCAAGAATTCCCGTCGGCGACTTCGCCGGCGCGAGCCGTCTCGTCGACGCCGGCGCGGCGGCGGTCATCGCCCCGATGATCAACAGCGCCGAGGACGCGCGCCGCTTCGCGGAATTCATGAAGTTCCCGCCGCTCGGGCGGCGCTCGTGGGGGCCGCGCGCGGCGCTCGCCCTGACCGGCCTGATCGGCCCCGCCTATCTCCACAGCGCCAACGCGATGACCCTGGCGATCGCGATGATCGAGACGCGCGAGGCGCTCGAGGCGCTCGACGACATCTTAGGCACGCCGGGGATCGACGGCGTCTTCGTCGGGCCGTCCGATCTTTCGATCGCGCTCAATCGCGGCGCGGTCGTCGATCCTCACGGCGCCGACGTCGAGGCCGCGCTGTCGCGAATCGCCGAGCGCGCTCATGCGCATGGCAAGTTCGCCGGGCTCTTCTGTCTCGACGGGGCCCGCGCCAAGGCGGCGCTGGCGCGCGGCTTCGGCTTGTGCTCCGTGTCGACCGACTTGATCCTGTTGCGCGCGGCGGCGCGCCTCGAACTGGCGGCGGCGCGCTGACGCGGCGGCGAAGGCGATCGCGCGGGCGGTCGCGTCCGACGGCGCGCTGCGGCATAATCTCGCAGGCCCCGGGAGCGCCCTGTCGACCATAATCGCGCGATGAAAGCGCGCCGGTCGTCGGGTTCCTTCATCGACCGGCGCGTCCCATAGGCGGCGCCGGCGCCATTCAGCGGACCGTAAGGGGACCTCGCCGCGGCGCGGTCGCGCGTCGCCCACGGTTGGGTCGAGGCCGGCGATCTCTATCCCGACCGTCCCGAAAACTGACCGCGCGGCGCCGACGCCAGGCGGAGGGGAGCGCCATGCAACGGTTCTTCGGCGTCGTTCTGATCGCGACGGGTTTGCTGGGCGGCGCGAGCGCCGCGCGGGCCGCGGCCGCGGTGGACCCTTCAGCCGCGACCCTGCAAGCCGCCATCCCGGGACATTCGGGACTGCGCTGGGGCGAGGCGGTCAAGACGTTCCTGACCGACGCGCACGCCACGTCCGACGACAGCGTCGAGGCAAGCGCCGTCGCGGATTTTCGCCACATCGACGGCGATGACGCGTATGCGGACCCGCCCAGGACCATCCACGTCACCTCGCTTTCCGCGCGCGACGTCGTCGAGCACGGCAAGCCGCGTCTCCTCGTTCTGGCGGAGATCGAACCACCGGAGGGCGCGCTGGGGATGGCGTTTCTCGCCTTGATCGATCCGACGCCCAAACCTCGCCTGCTCGACCTCGTGGACGTCGCCGTCGATCGCGACACCAATTTCGACGACACGGTCCATATCAAGATCGCCCGCGACTCCGATCTCATCGTCACCTATAGCGCGCATCTCGATGCGGGCGAGGACGCCGACAACAGCGAAATCATCTATGTCAGAGGCGACCGACTGGCGAAGCTGGCGGAGGTCCCCACGCAGTCGCTGTCGGCGTGCCGTTACGACGCCACGCAGACCCAGGCCCTCGCGATCGTCCCCGATCCGCGCGCGGAGTTCGACAGCCTGCGCATAACGGTGAGCGAACGCGTGAAACACACCAAAGGCGACTGCGGCGGCGAGACAATTCCCAAAGCGGGCCTGACGACGTGGCGAACGGTCTATCGATGGGACCCCGGCAGAAACGCCTTCACGCCGTTGTCGAAGGACCTCGAAGCGCTGCAAAAGCACAACGAAGCGCCGCAGTAGGGTCCCGGGGCGGCCAATTCGAGCCGAAAGCTCGCGCTCGCGGCGCAATGGCTGGCGATGGCCGCCATGGCGGGAAGGGGAGGGGCGGCGACGCCGATGCATTGCCGCCCAAGAAACGGGACGCCCCTGGACGAATCCGCGCCTGTCGTTGAGCGTCGTCAATGCGCAGGCGCGGGGCCGCTCCACCTTATAGCGCTCGACTCTTTATTGGGATCGTGAACGGCTCGGGGGGGAACAGACATGACCAGATCATTTAGCAACAGTATCTGCTGGATTTCCTTAGCGCTTGCCGCGCTGTCGTCCTCTCTTTCGCCGGCGCAGTCGCGGACGTGGTCGCCCACTCCGATCAATTTGGCTCAGGACTACGCCATCATCAACGACAACCGCGGCAGCGGCGAAATCGTGTTGGTTATTTGGCTGGCCCCTCCCATGTTCCCGCAGGACGCGTCGACGCAAGCGGCCCGAGACATGCTCGACAAGTACATCGTCATCGGCGTCGCTCACGCCCATATCGCTTCGGACGCAACGATGACGTTCGATCAGGTCGCCACGCTGGACGTCGTCGACGGAAGCGACAAACCTTTGAACGCCCTGAATGTGAGTACGATGCCTCCGACGGTCGTCGGCGCCCTTGCAGCGTTGCAGAGCGCATTTGGACGTTCAATCGGAGCGTTGGGACAAGGGGTGCATTGGTTCGCGTTCGACAGCGGTTCGGTGCACGCGTGCGCGAAAGGAGGCCTGGCGGTTTCGTTCGCCAGCGTGAAGTATACGTACGGCACCCCCATACCGGGCTGCCAGTGAGCTCGTTCGCCGGGTTCGCGCCGTTTGCCTGAGGGAACTCACTGCGGCGCGCGTGCCAAGGTTCGCCTTGCGCGCGTCCGAGACATTCCACTCGGCCTTCCCTCACCCGAACCTCACCGCCTCACCCTGGGCCGGCGTCACGATCTCCCCGTCCCACATCACCCGCCGGCCGCGCACGAATGTTCCGACCGGCCAGCCCACGACTTCGCGCCCGTCGTAGGGCGTCCAGCCGCAGCGCGAGGCGATCCAGGCGTCGCGGATCGTCTCGCGGCGCTTGAGGTCGACGACGGTGAAGTCGGCGTCGTAGCCGGCGGCGATGCGGCCCTTGCCGACGATTCCGAAGACGCGCGCCGGGCCGGCGCTGGTGAGATCGACGAGGCGTTGCAGGGTCAGGCGGCCCGCCGCGACGTGGTCGAGCATGATCGGCACCAGCGTCTGCACGCCGGTCATCCCCGAGGGGCTTTCGGGGTAGGGCTTGGCCTTCTCGGCGAGCGTGTGCGGCGCATGGTCGGAGCCGAGGACGTCGATGACGCCCTGGGCGAGGCCGCGCCAGATCCCGTCGCGGTGCTCGGGGCCGCGCACCGGAGGGTTCATCTGCAGTTTCGTTCCGAGCCGCGCGTAGTCCTCGGCGCTGAAGGTCAGATGGTGCGTCGTCGCCTCGCAGGTCGCGACGTCCTTGGCGTCTTGCAGCAGCGGTATTTCCTCGCGCGTCGAAATGTGCAGCACGTGCACCTGCGCGCGCGCCTGCCGCGCCAGGCGGATCAGTCGCTCGGTGCAGCGCAGCGCGGCGATCTCGTCGCGCCAAACCGGATGCGAAGTGGGATCGCCGGGGACGCGCAGGCTCTTGCGCTCGGCGAGCCGCGCTTCGTCCTCGCTGTGGAACGCCGAGCGCCGGCGCGTCGCCTCGAGGATGGCGAGCACGCCGGCGTCGTCGGCGACGAGCAGCTTGCCGGTCGAAGAGCCCATGAACACCTTGATTCCCGCCGCGCCGGGCAGGCGCTCGAGTTCGGGAATGTCGGCGATGTTGTCGTACGTCCCGCCGACCCAGAACGCGAAGTCGCAATGCATGCGCCCCTTGGCGCGCGCGACCTTGTCGGCGAGCGCGGTGGCGGAGGTCGTCGGTGGATCGGTGTTGGGCATTTCGAACACCGCGGTGACGCCGCCCAGCACCGCCGCGCGCGATCCGGTCTCGAGATCCTCTTTGTGAGTCAGGCCGGGCTCGCGGAAATGAACCTGGCTGTCGATCACGCCGGGCAGGATGTGCAGGCCGCGGCAATCGATCCGCTCGCCCGCGCCCGCCGAGTTCAGAGCGCCGATCTCGGCGATCCTGCCGTCGAAGACGCCGATGTCGCGCTTTGCCACGCCGTCCTGGTTGACGACGGTCGCGCCGGCGAGAATGCAATCGAATATCCGGGCCATCGGCACTCCCTTCCTTGCGCGGCGGCTCGATCGGCCTAATTAACAAGTTCGCGCATGGCAAGCGCTGGAGGCCCCCCATGACGAAACGAGCCGCCTTCCTCGACGACCGCGGGGTCATTCGCGTCAGCGGCGAGGATGCGGCGGGCTTTCTGCAGGGGCTGCTGACCAACGACGTCGCGCGTCTCGGCCCGCATGAGGCGCGCTACGCCGCTCTGCTGTCGCCGCAAGGCAAGGTGCTGTTCGATTTCCTCGTCGTGCGCGCGCCCGTCGCCGCGGAAGAATTCCTGCTCGATTGTCCGGCCGCGCTCGCGGGCGACCTCGCCAAGCGGCTCGCGCTCTATAGGCTGCGCGCCAAGATCGTCATCGCCGACGAAAGCGCCGACCACGGCGTCATCGCCTATTGGCAGGGCGAGCCGGAGAACGCGCCGGGCGGGGTGTTCTACGCCGATCCGCGCGTTCCCGCTCTCGGGCTTCGCGCCATCCTGCCGCGCGCCAAGGCGCTCGCGGTCGGGGAGGCGAGCGTCGGCGAATACGAGGCGCTGCGCATCAGCCTCGGCGTCCCCAAGGGCGGCGTCGATTTCGCCTACAGCGAGGCCTTTCCCCACGACGCCGACATGGACCTCTTCCACGGCCTCGACTTCGAAAAGGGATGCTACGTCGGCCAGGAGGTCGTTTCGCGCATGAAGCACCGCGGCGAGGCGCGCAAGCGCGTGGTGCGCGTGCGCCTGACCGGGGAGGCGCCGGTGCCCGGCGCGCCGGTCGCCGACGGCGAACTTCCCGTCGGCGTCCTCGGCTCGTCCTCCGGGCGCCACGCGCTCGCCCTGTTGCGGCTCGACCGCGTCGAGGACGCCAAGGCGGCGGGGCGGACGTTGAGCGCGGGGGGAGTGGGCGTCGTCGTGGCGCCGGGCGAGGACGCCGGCCGCCCCTGATGACGAGCGTCGGGCGGCGGAGTCGCCGAGCGCCCGCCTGAACGGCGACGCCTGCCACGAATCGGCTTGACATGATGTTGCATATACAACTATATCGATCGCGACCCCGGGGTTAGCGGAACGAAACGTCTATGCTGGAAAAGCGGCTGGTCGACGAGATCGCGTGCAACTGCCTGATGGGGCGGGCGCGACTGGTGGCGCGGGTGGTCACCGCGATCTACGAGGAGGAATTGCGCCCCTTCGGCTTGAAGGCTTCGCAGCTCAATCTTCTCGTCGTCGTCGCGCAACTCGGTCCCGTGCGCCGCACGGAGATCGGCCGCGTCCTCAGCCTCGACGCGTCGACGCTGACGCGAAACTTGCGGGTCATGCTGAACAACGGCTGGATCGAAGAAGCGCAGGACCATAGCGACGGACGCGGCCTGCCCTTGCGGATCGCGCAGAGCGGGGCGGCGCTGCTCGAAAGGATGGCGCCGGCTTGGCGCGAAGCCCAGCGCCGCGCGGGCGCGTTGCTCGGGGCGCAGGGATCGTCGGTTCTGACGCAAATGTCGAACGAACTGCTGGGAGCCGCCGCGTCATGAATCGAAATTTTCTCATGTTGTTGCATATACAATTTGTGCGGGGCGACCGGTCGGCGCTTCGCGCGATGGACCTGGCGATCGACCCGAGGAGGCAAGCATGATTCGTCCGAGGATTCTGGTGACCGGCGCGGCCGGCAAGACCGGGGGCGCGGTGGTCTCGCAGTTGCGCGAGGCAGGCTGGCCCGTGCGGGCGCTCGTGCGCAAGCTCGACGCGCGCGCCGAGCGCCTGCGCGGCGAGGGGGCGGACGTCGTCGTCGCCGACCTGTTCGATCCGCAGCAATTGCTGGAGGCGATGCGGGGCGCCTCGCGCGCCTATTACTGCCCGCCCTGGCATCCCTACATGATCCAGAGCGCCGCCGCCTTCGCGGCCGCCGCCCGGCAGGCGAAGCTCGAAGCCATCGTCGGCTTGAGCCAGTGGCTCGCCAGCCCCGCGCATCCCTCGCTGGCGACGCGCCAGAACTGGCTCGCCGACCAGATGTTCTCCCTGGCTCCCGGCCTCGCGCACGTGATCGTCAATCCCGGCTTCTTCGCCGACAATTATCTGCGCCTGATCGGCTTCGCGGCGCAGCTCGGAATCTTTCCCATGCCGATCGGGGCCAGCCGCAACGCGCCGCCCTCCAACGAAGACATCGCGCGAGTCGCCGTCGCGGCGCTGACCGAGCCCGAGCGCCACGCGGGCAAGAGCTATCGGCCGACCGGACCGACGCTGCTCGACGCGCGGGATATGGCCGCCATCCTGCAGCGCGCGCTGGGGCGCCGGGTGCGCCACGTCGACATGCCGGTGTGGATGTTCTTGAAGGCCGCGCGCATGCTCGGCGTCAGCGCCTTCGAGCAAAGCGGCATCCGCCGCTACATCGAGGAGCACAAGCGCGGCGCCTTCGAATTCGGCGCGCCGACGAACCACGTGTACGAGGTCGCCGGCCGCGCGCCGGAGGATTTCGAGACGATCGCGCGCCGCTACGCCGCGCGGCCCGAGGCGCGCCGCACGCTCGCCAACAGGCTCGGCGCCCTCGGCGCATTCATGCGCATCGGCCTCACGCCCGCTTACGACCTCGACCGTTTCGAGCGCGAGCGGCAGCATCCGTCGGTCGCCGATCCCGAACTCGTTCTCGATTCGCAGGTCTGGCGGACCGAGCACGGCGCGGCTGCGCTTCCCGTCGCGGCGCCGCTGAAACGCCTAGTACACGCCGCCGGAAGATCGAACTCCGTTTCGCGTTCATGCGGCAAGCGGCTTGCCAGTCATGGTCCACTTGAAGGGTTTGGCGAGAGTACGGTTGAAGTATGCGATGAAGGCTTCG
>JBEKLU010000054.1:0-33761 GCA_050010035.1 Roseiarcus sp. | reverse complement strand
ACGATCGGCTTGAGGCCGATCTTCAGCGCCTTGCCGACGACGAACTTGGTCTGCGGCATCGGCCCTTCGGCGGCGTCGACCAGCACGATCGCGCCGTCGACCATCGACAGGATGCGCTCGACCTCGCCGCCGAAATCGGCGTGGCCGGGGGTGTCGACGATGTTGACGCGCACGCCCTTCCACACCACCGAGGTCGCCTTGGCGAGAATGGTGATGCCGCGCTCGCGCTCGAGGTCGTTGGAATCCATCACCCGCTCGGCGACGCGCTGGTTCTCGCGGAACGCGCCGGACTGTTGCAGCAGGCGGTCGACGAGGGTCGTCTTGCCGTGGTCGACGTGGGCGATGATGGCGATGTTTCTCAGCTTCATGCGAAACTTTGCTCTTAGCGCGGCCGAATCGGGAAAGGCGGCCCGCGGCCGGGTCTTCCCTCGATGGCTGACATGACGGGAGTGCGACGAAACGCGGATCGGCGACGCCGCGCCGTCTAATTTGTGCAGCGCAATACACGAATCAAGAGGGGAAGGGAAGGGCGGCGCGCGCCGTACGCCCGACTTCGGCCCAACCGCTTCCGGTCGCAACGATTGACTGCTAGCGTGAGAAGGTCAGTGCGATTGCGCAACGGGGGGCGAATCATGGCCGAGTTCACCGTCTTTCAAAGCGCGAGCGGCGCCGTCGCCGTGCGCCAATCCGGGGGAGCCGGTTCGCCCATCGTGCTGATCCACGGCAATTCCAGCTCGGCGCGCGCCTTTTCGCGACAGCTGGATGGGCCGCTCGGCCAGCGGCGACGGCTCGTGGCGATCGATCTCCTCGGTCACGGCCAATCGGCGAACGCCGGCGATCCCGCCGCCTACCGTCTGCCCGGCCAGGCCCGCACGCTGGTCGCTCTGGCCAAGGGGCTGGCGCTCGAGGACGCGACCTTCGTCGGCTGGAGCCTGGGCGGCCATATCCTGCTCGAGGCGGCGGCCGATCTTCCCGCCGCGCGTGGCTTTGCGATCTTCGGCACGCCGCCGCTCGCCTTCCCGCCGGCGATGGAGCGGGCGTTCCTGCCCAATCCGGCGATGGGGGTCGCATTCTCGCCGGAGATCACGCAGGAACAAGCCAAAGCTTACGTCGCTTCGTTCTTCGCGCCCGGCTTCGCCGATATCGCGCCGCTCTTCCTCGAAGACGCCATGCGGACGGACGGGCGCGCGCGGGCGCAGCTCGTCGCCTCCATCGCGCCGGGCGGCTATCGCGACGAGGCGCAGGTCGTCGCCTCCTTGAAGCAGCCGCTCGCGGTTCTGCACGGCGCGCAGGAGCAATTGGTCAACGGCGCCTATTTCGCCGAGCTGACGATGCCGACGCTGTGGCGCGGCTCGGTGCAGACGATCGCCGGCGCCGGGCACGCTCCGCAATGGGAGAACGCGCCCGCGTTCGACGCGCTGCTCGAAGCGTTCGCTAGCGACCGCGGCTGACTCGCGGCCCGCGAGGATCGTGAACCCACGCGTCGCGCTTACCGGAATCTTAAGCATCCGCCGGTAACGTTGGCGCTGTGTATTTCAGCCGGCGCGTTCCCACGCCGCCCGCCGCCTCGCTCGCCGCCGCGGCGGGAACCGACGACGTCGTCGAGCTGCAGCGACGCGGCGCGGGCGGGGGCGAATGGCGCGGGCGGCGCGGCCCCGCGCCGACGGATGGGACAATGACGATCGCAGCCTCGCATGGCGCCTCGCCCCGCCGCGACGCCCTCTTCGCGCCAGCGACGCCGACCTCGACGGCCGCGCTCGCCGCGACGATTCTCGTCGGGGCCTTGGCGTGGACCTGGCTCGTCCGATTGCCGCTGTTCCGCCTGGATTGCCTCGACGACGCGGGCTATGTCGGCCTCGCGCATTTCTGGACGCGCGGCGTCCTGCCCTACGCCCGCATTTTCGACTTCAAGCCGCCCGGGCTGTTCGCCCTGGTCGCCCTGGCGCAGAGCGCGTTCGGGCCGACGCTCGAATCGCTGCGCGCGGTCTCGATCGCGAGCGACGCGCTCGCCGCGACCGGCCTGTTCTTTCTCGCGCGCCGTTTCGGCCGCCCGGCGGTGGGGCTCTTCGCGGCGGCCCTCTACCCCATCCTCAGCGAGATCGCGATCGGCAACGACGCCTATTGCCCGCTCGCCGCGCTGACGATTCTCGCCTTTCTCGCCGCGCTGTCGCCGCTTTCGCCGCTGCGCCGGTCGGTTCTGGCCGGCCTGGCGATCGGCGCGGCGGCGACGGTCAAGCAGACCGCCGGATTCGAAGCCGTGGCGCTGCTGGCGATCCTGACCCTGGCGCCCGACGCCGCGCCTGGTCGCGTGCGCGCCGCGCTCGCCTTCATCCTCGCCGCCGCGCTCGCGCCGCTCGGCTTTCTCCTCTATTTCGCCTGGCGCGGCGCGGCCGGCGCGCTGATCGCCGACACCGTCGTCGGCGCGCTCGCGCGCCCCGCCAGCGCCTCCGAGGGCCTGTCGTTCGCCGGCGGCCTCCTGCGCTTTCTGCCGTTGCAGAAAGGACTGCTGCCGCTGACCGGGCTCTGCGTGCTCGCGCTGGTGCGCGCGCGCGCTCTCGCCGCCGCGGCGCCGCGCTTTCCCCTCGGCGCGGTCTGGGCGTGGTTCGCCGCGGCGTGCGTCTCGGTGATCGTCCAGCGTTCGTTCGCGCAATCCTATCTGGGCCCGATGCTCGCCCCGGCGCTGCTGCTCGCCGGATTCTGCGTCGCGCAGGCCGCGCCGGAGATGGCGCGTATCCCGCAATGGGCGCGGCTCGGCGCGCTGGCGCTGCTTTCGCTCGCGGCGGCTCTCGCCGCGCCCGGCGTCGATTTCGTCCGCCGCCAGGACGTTCCGGCGCTCGCGGCCGCCGCGCGCGCGATCGAGGCGAGCGGCCCCGCGCCCGAGGACAGGCTTTATGTCGTCAACCGCGGCGCCTGGCTCGCCAGCATGCTCGATCTCGCCCCCCCGACCGAGTATTTCTTTCCCTTCCAGACGCTCTGCGCCTTTCCCGGCGCCGGCGCGGATGGGGTCGCCCAAATCCTGGCGGCGCGCCCGCGCTACATCGTGATCGCCGACCGACGCTTGAAATACGCGTGCGAACTGCCGGAAAGCTGGCGGCTGATCGACCAGGCGCTCGCCGGCTCCTACCGCCTCCTCGCCCGCGCCAAGGGCGATTTCGACTCGTACGACGTCTACGAGGCGCTCGGCGCTCGGCGCGCGGGCGGGTAGGGGCGAGGGACCGTCCTCGCCGGCCGCTTCGGGGCCGACGCGCGGTCGGCCGACCTCGCGCCCGCGCCCAATCCGCGCCGACTGGAAACGCCGAGCGGCGCGGCGCCGTAAGGCCGGTTTCATGCGTCGCGGCTATTTCGTTGTCGAAGTTAGGACATTCGCGGCGCTGACCCAACGTCGCATCCATTTGGAAACCATCGATCGAGGCTTTGGTCCGCAACCCCTGTTTAGAAGATCATAGAGATACGCCGTTTACGCGCACGCGATATTCTATGGAGGTGGCCGACGCCGGCAGCTCGGAGTTTCCCTATGATCAGGAAATTGGTGCAGATCCGAAGCCGCCGGGACGCGTTTCTGGCCGCCCTCGCCATAACCGCCGCGGCCATGGTCCTGGCGATGACGATGACCGCGCTCGCGACGATCGACGTGCCCGCCGAGAGGCAATGGCGCGCGGTGGAAATCGCGGCATGGGTCTCGTTGGTCATCGGGTTTATGTTTTCCTACTGGTTCGTCGATTCGTTTCGCGCCATGGTCCAATTGAAGGACACGGTGGACCGACTCGCGCGCACGGACGATCTGACCGGCCTCAACAATCGCCGCGCGTTCCTGGCGGGCGCCGAGCGCGCAATATTGGGAACGGATCCGCAGGACGGCGGGCTCGCCTTGCTCATTCTCGATCTCGACTACTTCAAGCGCGTCAACGACACCCATGGGCATAGCGTCGGCGACCTGGTTCTTGTCGCGGTCGCGCAGGTTCTCGCCCGAACCGTGCGCGACGGCGTCGACCTCGTGGGCCGCTTGGGCGGCGAGGAGTTCGGGATTCTGTTGGCGCGCTGCGACGAAGAGACGGCGCTAGGAGCCGCAGAGAGCATTCGCGCCGCGATCGCGGCCGCGCGGGTTTCCACGCCCGCCGGGTCGATCGGCTTGACCGCGAGCATCGGTTGCGCGCCGATCGCGGCCGGCGAAAACGTCTCGGCGGCGCTGCAAAAGGCCGACGAGGCGCTCTACGCAGCCAAGCGCGGAGGGCGAAACCGGGTCGCCGCTCGCACGAGCGGAAGCGTCGGATCGGACCCTCGCGGCCGTACGGACCGACAGCGGCGCGAGCCCGTCCCGCGCGAGCCGCTCAAACGGTCGGCCTGAGCGAGGCGGCGCGGGTCACCTCGCGCGCCTCTCGAGAACAACGAGCGCGCCGTGAACCCGGGCGTTGGCTTCGATCCGCAGCACGGCCGGCTGGCTCGTTTTCAAGGCGAACCACGGCGCGGCGTTCGCCTCGATCGCCGAGAGGGAATGCGCGAACCGGCCCGAGGGGAGCAGGAGATAGGGCGCTTCGCGCGTCGTTTCGACGTTGAACGCGACGAGCCCGCCGGGCGGCGTCACGCGGCCGGCGGCGGCAAGAAAGCCCGCGAGTTCGCCGAGATAGATGATCACGTCGGCCGCAAAGACGAGATCGAAGCGCTCCGGCGTCTCTTGGAGAAATGCGATCATCTCGGCTTCGACGAGAGAATCGTAGACTTTCCGCTCTCTCGCCTTGGCGAGCATGCGAGGCGACAGATCGACTCCCACGAGCCGCGATCGATCGGTTCGCAAATGCAGGCCGGCCAGGCCCGTTCCGCAGCCGAGATCGAGCGCTCGCGGCAGGTCTTTGCCAGTCGTGGCGACGAGTTGGGCGAGTTTCTCGGGCACTTGGTAACCGAGCACGTCGACGAGTTGCTTGTCGAAGTGCTCGGCGAAACGATCGAAATAGGCGACGAGATAGTCGCGCGGCGCCCGATCGTGCTTTTCTCCCGCGAGGGCGTCGAGGAGGTAACGCTGGATCGGATCGTCCTGGACGTTCTGCGCCTGCGACCGACCGACGCGCAGCGCCGCGTCGCGATGACCGTAGGCGCTCAGGATTTGAAAAGCGGTTCGCGCGACGCTTTGCGAGTCTTCGGCGCTGGGCCCGGCGGCGTCTCGATAGGCGGCGAACGCCACCTCGATGTCCTCGGCGATCACGGTTTCGATGAACCGCGACAGGGCGAATCGCTGAACGAGTTTCTCGTCCGCGACGCCCGACGCGACCTGCTTGGCCAGGGCGCGGGAGGCGCCGGCGAAATCGCCGGTGAAGAACAGCGCCTGCCCGAGGCCGGCGTAGACGAGAGCGTTTTGGCATCCAGCCGCGATAGCGGCGCGCCAATATCGCGCCGCCTCCTCGTAGCGTCGCTGCTCGAAGCACAGAAGGCCGAGGCCGAAGGCGGCTTCGGCGAGCTTCGGATCGCGCGCCAACGCGGCCCGGAAGGCCGCTTCGGCGCAATCCCTGTCGGAAAGCTGGTTGGCGACCAGCGCCAGGCCCAGCCATGCGCGCGCCGGGCTCGAATCGAGCGCGAGCGCGCGATCGAAGACCGGCCGGGCCGCGGCCGCCTCGCCCGCCGCGTGCAGCGTGGAGCCGAGGTCCAACCACAGCGCCGCGTCGTCCGGCGCGACGGCCGCCGCGGTCGCGAGCACGACGCTCGCCGCTCGCGGGTTGCCAGCGGCCCAATGGGTGAGGCCGAACCGTCTGAGCGCGTCGGCCGGCGGCGTCCGCTGCAGGAACAGCGCGTCGAGCCGTTTGTTGGCGGCCCGCCAAACCGCGATCCGCGACGCGATCTCGGCGTCGTCGAGACGCGCGACGATCGGCGGCAGATCGCTGGCGGCGGCGCTGGCGAGCCGCAGGAAATGCACGGCGCCCGCCGGGCGGATGCCGAGGTCGCGCCAGGTTTGCATCAACATGCCCGGCTCGCTCGAGTCGGCTCGCTTGCGCGCCGCGCGCGAAACGCTCTTTGACATTCCGATCTCCTGCATCGGGCTCGACCAAGGGCAAGATTTTCCAGAATTGAACGGCCAGGCTGGCGCGAACCTGACCAGGCTGGACGCCCGCGACGTCAACGCGCTTCGGTCGAAAGGCGCGGTTCCGTTCGGCGCGCATTGACATCGGTTCCGCGACGTGGTTTCAGACCTCCGCTCGGCGCCTCCGGCGCCGCGAACGGACCCTTGCGATGACGCGCCGCGTGTCGAAAACGACGAGCAAATCGCTCGCCGCCGTCAAAGGCGGCGCGACGCATTAGCTGCGCCTCGGCTCCGGCTCCTCCCCCGGGCGGGGCGGCGAGGAGCTTGCCCCGAGGGGCGAAGCGGGGGAAAAACCGCCAGCACAAGGATCAATTCTCATGCAAGGCTTCAGGGTCGCGGTCGTCGGCGCCACCGGCAATGTCGGCCGCGAAATGCTCGCCATTCTCGCCGAGCGACGCTTTCCCGTTTCCGAGGTCGTCGCCTTGGCGTCGTCGCGTTCGATCGGCAAGGAGGTGTCGTTCGGCGATCGCATTCTCAAGTGCAAGGCGCTGGAGAACTACGACTTTTCCGCGACCGACATCTGCCTGATGTCGGCGGGCGGCGCGGTGTCGAAGGAGTGGTCGCCGCGCATCGGCGCGCAGGGCTGCGTCGTCATCGACAATTCGTCCGTTTGGCGCATGGACCCGGCGGTGCCGCTCGTGGTGCCGGAGGTGAACGCCGAGGCGGCCAAGAATTTTCGCGCCAAGAACATCATCGCCAACCCGAATTGCTCTACCGCGCAGCTGGTCGTCGCGCTGAAGCCGCTGCACGACAAGGCGCGCATCAAGCGCGTGGTGGTTTCGACCTACCAGTCGGTGTCCGGCGCCGGCAAGGACGCGATGGACGAACTCTTTTCGCAGACGCGCGCGGTGTTCGTCTCCGATCCGGTCGAGCCGAAGAAGTTTCCCAAGCGCATCGCCTTCAACGTCATCCCGCAAATCGACGTCTTCATGGAAGACGGCGCCACCAAGGAAGAGTGGAAGATGATGGTCGAGACCAAGAAGATTCTCGATCCCAAGATCAAGCTGACCGCGACATGCGTGCGCGTGCCGGTGTTCATCGGCCATTCCGAAGCCGTCAACATCGAGTTCGAGAACCCGATCAGCGCCGAAGAGGCGCGCGACATCCTGCGCGAGGCGCCGGGATGCCTGGTGATCGACCGGCGCGAGCCGGGCGGCTACATCACGCCGCACGAGGCCGCCGGCGAGGACGCGACCTACATCTCGCGCATCCGCGAGGACCCGACGATCGAGAACGGTCTCAACCTATGGTGCGTCTCGGACAATCTGCGCAAGGGCGCCGCGCTCAACGCGGTGCAGATCGCCGAGGTTCTCGCCAACCGGGGCTGGCTGAAGCCGAAGCAGAAGGTGGCCTGAAGCGTTATGGCCGGATTGAGAGCCGCAGTTCCGGCCGACGCCGTTCTTCTGCCGATCGACATGCAGATGGGCTTCGACGCGCCGGGACGGCCGGCGCTCAGCTCGCGCCTCGACGCGCCCGCCTTGCGGTTGCTGCGGGCCTGGCGCGAGAGCGGCCGGATCGTCATTCACGTCCGGCACGATTCGGTCGAGCCCGGTTCGGTTTTCGCGCCCGGCCATCCCGGCAACGCTCTGCGCGAGGGCTTTTTCCCCGAGCCGGGCGAAGCGCTGGTCGTCAAGAGCGTCAACGCCGCCTTCATCGGCACCGACCTCGACCTGCGGCTGCGTCGGCTGGGAGCGACGACGATCGTCGCGTTCGGCCTGACGACCGACCGGTGCGTTTCGACGACGGTGCGCGTCGGCGCCAACATGGGCTATCGCATGATCGTGGCGGGCGACGCCTGCGCCGCCTGCGATCAGCCCGGCCTCGACGGCGCGACGATCCCGGCGACGCTCGCGCACGCCGTTCATCTGGCGACGCTGGCGGACGAATTCGCCGAGGTCGCGCTCGTCGAGGAAATCGTCGCCGGACTGAGCCGCGCCTGACGGAAGCCGTCGACGCCGAGGCCGCTTCGATCGTGGCTTCCTGCGCCTCATTTCTGCTAGGATGCGACGGCACGCTCCGCCCCTTCGCACCGGTACCCCCATGATGGCGCCCGACTCGGACATTCGCCTTCTCACCTCGCCGCGCATCTTCCTCGTCGGCATGGCGGCGTTCCTCATTCTGGTCGGCTTCGTCGTGCTGATCCTCTACAAGCAGATCGTGGTCGCCTTCCAAGCCAATCCCGGACTCAACGGCCTCATCATCGGCGTCCTGACGATCGGAACGCTGTTCGCCTTCCGTCAGGTCTTCCGACTGTTCCGGGAAATTCACTGGGTCAATTCGCTCGTCGCGCCGACGCGCGCGCCTCGCGTCGCGTCGCCGCGCCTGCTCGGCCCGATGGCGACGATGCTCAACGCCGGCGCCGGCGCGCGCGGCCTGTCGACGCAAACGACGCGCGCGATCCTCGATTCGGTCGGCACGCGCCTCGACGAGGGGCGCGAGCTCAACCGCTATCTCGTGGGCCTGCTGGTCTTCCTCGGCCTGCTCGGCACCTTCTGGGGCCTTCTGGAGACGGTCCACTCGATCAGCGGCGTCATCGACAGCATGAAGACCGGGGCCGACACGACGACGATGTTCGACGATCTCAAAGGCGGCCTTTCGGCGCCGATCGCCGGCATGAGCATTTCCTTCACCTCCTCGCTGTTCGGTCTGGCCGGCTCGCTGATCCTCGGCTTTCTCGACCTTCAGGCCGGGCAAGCGCAGAATCGCTTCTATACCGAGCTGGAGGACTTTCTGGCGAGCCACGCCGAGGCCAGCCCGCCCGCGGCGAGCGAGGCGGCGGCGGAAAAGGCCGTGGCGGTCGGCGACGGCCTCGATCAGCGCAGCGGCGCCGCGGCGATGGCGAGCCTCGCCGAAGGCCTTCAATCGCTGGTGACGCACATGCGCCAGGAACAGCAACAGATTCGCGATTGGGTCGAGGCGCAAGCCGCCCAGCAGGAGGACATCCGCAAGCTCCTGCGGCGGCTCGCGAGCGAGCGCGAGGCGCGCTGAGCGCCTAGGGAAGGAGTCAAGCTATGGCGCTGTCGCGCTCACGCCGCTTCGAGAGCGTGAACTACTGGCCCGGCTTCGTCGACGCGCTGTCGACGATGCTGCTGGTGATCATCTTCCTGTTGTCGGTGTTCATGCTCGCGCAATTCTTCCTGTCGCGCGAGGTGTCGGGCAAGGATACGGCGCTCGCCAAGCTCAATCGACAGATCGAAGAGCTGACCAGCCTGCTCTCTCTGGAGCGCTCGCAAAAGAGCGAGGACCAGACGAAACTCGGCGCGCTGACGGCGACGCTCGAAGCTTCGCGGGCCGAGCGGCAGCGCCTGCTGGACGAGGCCTCGCAAGGCGGCGCCAGCGCCGACGCGGCGAGCGACAAGGCGAGCGCCGCCGCCGGCGCGCTCGACGCGCAAAGGCAGCTATCGGCGCGCGCGTTGGCGCAGGTCGACATTCTCAATCAGCAGATCGCGGCGCTGCGCAAGCAACTGGCGGCGATCCAGGAGGCGCTCGACGCTTCCGCGAGCTCCGACAAGGAGGCGCAGGCCAAGATCGCCGATCTCGGAGCGCGCCTCAACGTCGCGCTGGCGCAGAAGGTGCAGGAGCTGTCGCGCTATCGCTCGGACTTCTTCGGGCGTCTGCGCCAGATTCTCGGCGCGCGGCCGGACATCCGCGTCGTCGGCGACCGCTTCGTGTTCCAATCCTCGGTGCTGTTCGAATCCGACAAGGCCGACGTCAGCCCCGCCGGTCGCCAGTCGCTCGACAGCCTGGCCGGCGCGGTGATCGATCTCGAGCGTGAAATCCCGCCCGACATTCCCTGGATCCTGCGCATCGACGGCCACACCGACTCCAAGGCGATCACCGGCGGGCAGTTCAAGTCCAACTGGGAATTGTCGGCCGCGCGCGCCATCGCCGTGGTGCAATATCTCGTCTCCAAGGGCATCGAGCCGACGCGCCTGGCGGCCGCCGGCTTCGGCGAGTTCCAGCCGATCGACCCGGGAACCGACGAGCAAGCGCTGGCGCGCAACCGCCGCATCGAATTGAAGCTGACCGAGCGGTGAGGGCGCGGCGCGGCGTTCTTCCCCTCTCCGCATTCACGCTTTATGGCGTGCACATATCTTGGCGAAGCCTGCGGCCAATCCCCCAGGCCCCTCACCCAGCCTCTCCCCGCTTCGCGGGGAGAGCAGCGCGGCGAGGCGGGGCGGAGAGGCAGAGGAGTGTGGGCTGTTGTGGCGATGTCAGGCAACCTCTCGCTTCAGCCAAGTCCGGTATCGCGGGGCATGATTTCAAGAACTTGGGCGCCATTTTCCGTCCCTTCGCGGTAGGGCGAGGCGTTGCGCAGTAATTCCACTGCAAGTAGACGGTAATTCCGCGTCGCGCCCCCCGCCAAGCGGGGGCGAAAGCCGAAGGCGAGCGACGGAGGGGCGGACGAATACGGTAACCTGCTACGAATTCTCAAATTCCAGGCGACAGGTTCACGGCGTAACGCATGCGCGCAGTCCTTGGATGCCGGCGACACTTTATCAAATCTCGGCTCCAACTTCGGCCACGCCGCCCCGGCGCCGCGCCCGGGCCTCACGCGCTTGCGTTCGATCCGCCCGCACGCCAGACTTCGAGGATGATCCGCTGTTCCCCTTTCGCCCTGCCGCGCATCCTCCTCTTCTGCGCTCTCGCCTTGCTCACGCTGCCGGCTTCGGCGCAGACGCGGCTCGACGCCATTCTCGCGCACGGCGTCCTGCGCGTCGGCACGACCGGCGATTATCCGCCGTTCACCGCGCGCGCCGCCGACGGCGGCTATTCCGGCCTCGACATCGACGCGGCTGAGGCGCTCGGCGCGGCGCTGGGCGTGCGCGTCGAGTTCGTCGCCACGCGCTGGGCGGACCTGATGCGCGATCTCGACGCCGGGGCCTTCGACATCGCGATGGGCGGCGTCTCGGTGTCGCTGGAGCGGCAGAAGAAGGGCTACTTCTCCGCGCCGTATATGCGCGACGGCAAGACGCCGATCGCGCGCTGCGCCGACAAGGACAAGTTCGAGACGCTGAAGACGATCGACCGGCCGAACGTCACGGTGATCGTCAACCCCGGCGGCGCCAACGAGAAGTTCGACCGCGCGCATCTGAAAATGGCGCGCATCCAAGTGTGGAGCGACAATCTGTCGATTTTCGATCATCTCGAAAAAGGCGACGCCGACGTGATGATCACCGACGCCACGGAGACGCTCTATCAGCAAAAGCTGCACACGGGCGTCCTTTGCGCGATCCACCCCGACGCGCCGTTCGATTTCAGCGAGAAGGCCTATCTGATGCCGCGCGACGAAGCGCTGAAGGCGTTCGTCGACCAATGGCTGCACATCGGCGCGGCCGACGGGAGCTTTGCGGCGATCCGCGCGAAATGGCTGGAGTGACGCGGTTTGCGGGTCAATAGCGCATAGGCGCGCTGGCCCTCATCCGGCCCTTCGGGCCACCTTCTCCCGCGAGCGGGAGAAGGGGAGCGCCCCCTCTCGCGCATTGCCCGTCGAACGACGGGCGTTCTTCCGAACGCCCTATGCGGGAGAGGGTTGGGGTGAGGGCGTTGGCGAGCCAATCACCCGCAACCCTTATCACTCCGCCGCCTCGGCGCCGCCCGTCAGCGCCGCGGCGCCGGTCTCGAATTGGAGCCGCGCCAGCCTGGCGTAGAGGCCGCCGGCGGCGAGCAGGCTCGCGTGCGAGCCCTCTTCGACGAGGCAGCCGCCGTCGATCACCAGGATGCGGTCGGCGTTGACGATCGTCGCCAGGCGATGGGCGATGACCAGCGTTGTGCGCCCCTTCATCAGCGCGTCGAGCGCGCCCTGCACCAGCGTCTCGTTCTCGGCGTCGAGCGCCGAGGTCGCCTCGTCGAGCAACAGCACCGGCGCGTTCTTGAGGATCGCGCGCGCGATCGCCAGGCGCTGGCGTTCGCCGCCCGACAAGGTCACGCCGCGCTCGCCCAACTGCGTGTCGTAGCCGTCGGGCAGCGCGGCGATGAAGCCATCCGCCGCGGCGCGCTTGGCGGCCTCGACGATTTTCGCGCGGCTCGCGCCCGGCGCGCCGTAGGCGATGTTGTCGGCGACGCTGGCGCCGAAGATGAAGGCGTCCTGCGGCACCAGCGCGATTCTCGCGCGCAGCCCCTTGGGATCGACCTTGGCGATGTCGACGCCGTCGAGCGTGATCGCGCCGCGCGTCGGATCGTAGAAGCGCTCGATGAGTTGAAACAGCGTCGATTTGCCCGCGCCGGAGGGCCCGACGACGGCGACGACCTCGCCCGGCGCGACGCGGAAGCTCAAGTCGTAGAGCACCGGCTCGTCCGGGCGCCCGGGATAGGCGAAGCCGACGCCGTGAAAGGCGACTTCGCCGCGCGCCGGCGAGGGCAAGGCGAGCGGCGCGCTCGGCGCGACGATGCGCGGTTCGACCGCGAGGATTTCGCCGATGCGCGCGGCGGCGCCGGCGGCGGCGGAGACTTCGCTCCACACTTCGGAAAGCTGACCCAGCGCGCTCGCGCCCAAAATCGCCGACAGAACGAACTGCGTGAGAATGCCGGGGCTCATGGCGTGCGCGATCACGTCCTGCGCGCCGATCCACAGCACGACGACGACGCTGGAGAAGGCGAGGAACAGCGCGGCGGTGGTGACGACGGCGCGCGCGCGCATCATCAGCCGCGCGGCGTCGAAGGCGCCCATCGCCGCCGCGCGATAGCGCGCCGCGGTGAACCCTTCCGCGACGAAAGCCTGCATCACACGCACCGCCGAAAGGCTCTCGGTTGCGAAGGCGGTGGCGTCGGCGAGCGTATCCTGCGCAAGGCGCGAGCGCGCGCGCACCGCGCGCCCGGCCGCGTAGAGCGGCAGCACGATGACGGGAATCGCAACCAGCACATAGGCCGAGAGCTTTGGCGAGGTCGCCGCCATCATCGCGAAGGCGCCGACGAACAAGAACAGATTTCGTAGCGCGATCGAGGCCGACGAGCCGAACGTCGCCTTCAACTGGGTCGTGTCGGCGGACAGTCGAGAGATGATTTCGCCGGTCTTTTCCGCGTCGAAGAAACTGGGGTCGAGCCGCGTCAAATGGGCGAAGAGATCGCCGCGCAGATTGGCGACGACGCGCTCGCCGAGCGTCATCACCAGGTAGTAACGGGCGCCCGAGGCGAGCGCGAGCACCGCGACGACGCCGATCATGGCGATGAAGTAAAAGCGGATGTGCCCGGCGTTGGCCTCGGAGAAACCGTAGTCGATCATCCGCCCGACCGCGATCGGCACCGCGAGGGTCGCCGCGGACGCGACGATCAGCGCTGCGATCGCCGCGATGATCTGGCCGCGATAGTTCCAGGCGTAGGGCAGCAGGGGCCGCAGGGCGTTCAGCGATGCGCGCGCAGGCGGGTTTGGCGCCGCGGGGGCGGGTGATGTCATCGTGTCCAGAGCTCCGGGGCGGCTTTCAAGGTTGGGTCTTAGTTATGACTTTTGGCGAAAAATCAAGCGCCGCGGCTCGACCGAGGCGCTTGTGTCGCACGGTCCCGTGCATTATAGAACCGCCAATCGCAAGAGCCTCCGGCCCCCGGACGGCTCTCATTTTGTTTGCCGAGGACCGGACGATGAAGGCCGACATTCACCCGAATTACCACATGATCAAGGTCGTCATGACCAATGGCGAGGAATTCACCACCCGCTCGACCTACGGCGAGGACGGCGCGACGCTCCACCTCGACATCGATCCGAACACCCATCCGGCTTGGACCGGCGGATCGCAGCAATTGCTCGACCGCGGCGGCCGTCTGTCGCGCTTCAACACCCGCTTCGCCGGCCTGGGCATCGGGACCAAGAAGTAAGAGCGACGCCCCCTTCCCCCCCTTGCGGGGGAAGGTGGCCGGCGGAGCCGGCCGGATGAGGGGGATCGCGCGAAGCGCGATGGCTTCGTAGCTTCAGCGCGCGAGCGTCGATGGTCGGGCGCGACCGGCGACTTGTTGGAAGCGAGTTCGAACACCGAAATCGTGATGCCGTTGGCATCGCGCTCACGCGCGATCCCCCTCATCCGTCATCGCTGACGCGATGACACCTTCCCCCGCGAGGGGGGGAAGGGCGCGCGCGGCCTCTCACAGCCTGCGGATCGAAGTGATCGCCCCGTAGGCTTTTTCGGCGATGCGCGCGCGCGCCTCTTTCAGAGGCTCGCTGACCACCTTCATGTGCCAGCCGTTGGCGTGCAGCAGCGTTTCGGCGTCGCGCATGACGCCGACATGGCCTTTCCAGAAGATCAGATCGCCGCGCCGCAAATGCGCGCGCGCGTCGTCGACGGCCAGGGGCGCGCCGAGCGCCGCTTCCAGCATGTCGCTGTCGCGCGGCGCCTTGACGCCGGCGGCGCCGAGCGCGCTCTGCATCAGGCCGGAACAGTCGATTCCCTCCGACGTGCGCCCGCCCCAGAGATAGGGCGTTTCGACGAAGCGCTCGGCGACCGCGACGAAGTCGGGTTCGAAACTGTCGATTCGAGCGAGATGCCTGGCGTAGAGATGCAGCCCGTCGGACGTGACGGCGAAGTCGGCCTCGAACCTTTCGACGCGGACCCGCGCGCCGAGCGACAGCGCGAAACGCGGCGGCAACCGGACGCTGGCGCCGGGGTAGGCGTGGGTGCGCAGCGCCGCGACGCGGTGCGTCGGCTCGACCGGCGCGGCGAGGGCGGCCGCGGGCAAGTAGCCGACATAGGAATCGCGCGCCAGTTGCGCCCATGCCCAATCGCCGCGCTCCTCGTAGACGACGGCGATTTCGCCGTGCAGGGCTTCTGTCTCCAGCGGCGCCTCGGCGTCCGGCGCGCGGCGCAGCGGCGCGCTCGCGCCGCCGACGCCTCGCTCCCGCCCCTCGACGAACCGCGCCGCCTCGACCTTGCCGCGCAGGAAGGCGGCGGCGAGGTCGGCGCGCGCGGGCGTGACGCGGCGGTCGAAGGCGGGCAGGGGCATGATTGCGTCTCGCACAGCGGGAAGGCGAATCGTCGGGGGATCGTCTGCCAGGGCCGGGCGGCGGTCAACGGGGTGCGGCTCGCGCCGCCGCGGCGTGGAGCCGCGAGAGCGCCCTATTGCCGGCTGCGCAGGGAGAATTCGCCGCGGCGGATGCGCTCGGAGAGGCCGTCGGCGATCGTCGCCACCCGGTCCTCGCCGTACATCGCCACCAGCTCGCGAAACGCGGCGCACAGCGCGGCGTCGGCGAAGGCGTCGACGTCGATGCCGTCGAGAACCGCTTCGGCGAAGGCTTCGCTGACATAGACGAGCGCCGCCCGACGCGCGTCGGCGGCGTTGAGTTCTTCGAGAGCGTGTTCGGGAGGCGGAAACATCGCGGAGACCTTACGGCGGCGCGCGGCGATTCGCGACGAATGTCTTTAAGAAGGGTTAATTCGACGCGGGCTGACCGGGTTATCCAGCCCCTTCTGTCAGGAAAGAGGCGTCCGGGCGCCCGGGTCCGTCGCGAGACGGAACTGTTCGGCCGTTTCGATCAGCGCCCGCGCCCGTGCGAGCAAGCGATCCATGACGACGCCGATTTCGCGGCAGGCGGCGATTTCGTCCGGCGGCAATCGACCCCCGGCGTTCTCGCAAAGGGCGACCGCGGCGAGGCCGAGCGTGTTCAGGCCCGCCACGACGGCGTCGAAGGCGTGGCGCGCCAGCGGACGCAACGCCCTGTTGCGGTTGGTCGCTTCGCCGGGGCCGTCGCCGCGAAACCATTCGATGTGACCGCGCGGACGCCAGAGCCGGATGTCTTCGGCCAGATCCGGCAGGCGGTCGATCAGTTCGATCACCATCACTAGGCGATCGAAATGGCCGAGCAAACCGTCCGCCGAGTCGGCGAAGGCCGCGGGCGGCGGCGCAAGGCGCCGCGACGAATCCTCATTGGGCGAGCCGGCGCTCATGGACTCATCTCGTCGTTTTGGCGCGCCGCGATCGAACACTGCAGAGGGCCGATCGAACGCGCCGCCCCAATGGCGTGCATGAAGGGCATGGTGCCCTTATAAAGTTAGAGAAGGTGCGCCGATTTACCGACGTTTTTCGATTTTTCGTGATGGACAGCGCTTCGGCTTAGCGCCGATCATCGGCGCTCGCGCTCGAGGAGGCGAGGATGTGCGGACGATTTGCGATCACCCTGCCGCCCGAAGCGGTGCGCGCCTTCTTCGGCTATGCCGAACGGCCCAATTTTCCGCCGCGTTACAACATCGCGCCGACGCAGCCGATTCCGATCGTCGTCGCGCGCGCCCACACCGGCGGGCGGGAGCGGCATTTTCTGCTGGCGCGCTGGGGCTTCCTGCCCGGTTTCGTCAAGGACCCCAAGGAATTTCCGCTGCTCGTCAACGCGCGCGCGGAAACGCTCGCGCAGAAGCCGAGCTTTCGCGCCGCGCTCAGGCGGCGGCGCTGCCTCGTCATCGCCGACGGCTTCTACGAATGGCGGCGCGACGCGCCGGGCGCGACGAAAACGGCGGCGAGGGCGCCCTTTCTCGTCCGCCGCGTCGATCGCGCGCCCTTCGGCTTGGCCGGCCTGATGGAAACCTGGAGCGATGCGAGCGGCGGCGAGATCGACACCGCCTGCATCATAACGACCGCCGCCAATCGCCTGATGGCGCGCGTCCACGACCGTATGCCGGCGATTCTTTCGCCCGACGCTTTCGCGATGTGGCTCGACAACGACGGCGTCGAGGCGGATATCGCGACCGCGCTGCTGCGGCCGGCGCCCGAGCCCGCTTTGGAGCTGATCCCGATCGGCCCCGCGGTCAATCGGACGGCCAACGACGACGCGGCGGTGCAGGCGCCGGTCGGCGAAGCGATTCGGGCTGCGCCGCCGGAAAAGGCGCGCTAAGAAGCGCCATGGCCGAAAAGTCAAAACCGGTCTGCCCGACCGCCGTCCTCGCCCACTCCGACGGGCTCAAGCGCTGCCCATGGCCGGGCGTCGACCCGCTCTACGTCGCTTATCACGACGAGGAATGGGGCGTTCCCGAATGGGACGACCGGGCGCTGTTCGAGAAGCTCGTCCTCGACGGATTCCAGGCCGGGCTCTCCTGGATCACCATCCTGCGCAAGCGTGAGGCGTTCCGCGCCGCGTTCGACGGCTTTGATCCGGAAAGGATCGTGCGCTGGGACGCCGCCAAGGTCGAGGCGCTGATGGGAAATCCCGGCATCGTGCGCAACCGCGCCAAGATCGAGGCGACGATCGCGCTGGCGCGCGTCGCGCTCGACCTCGCCGAACCCGGCGGTCTGGCGCGCCATCTCTGGGGCTTCGTCGACGGGCGGCCGATCGACAACGCGCGCCGCTCGATGAGCGAGATCCCCGCCGAGACCGAGGTCTCCCGCGCCATCGCCAAGGATCTGCGCCAGCGCGGCGGCAATTTCGTCGGGCCGACGATCATTTACGCCTTCATGCAGGCGAACGGCATGGTCAACGACCACCTCGTCGCCTGCCATCGCCACGAGGCCTGCCGCGCCCTCGGCCTGAGTGCGCCGCGATGAGCGCGAGCGCCAAGCCGCGCGCCTGGCAGCGCATGCTCTCGGGGCGCCGGCTCGATCTCATCGACCCTTCGCCGCTCGACGTCGAGATCGCCGACATCGCGCACGGCCTAGCGCGCGTCGCCCGCTGGAACGGCCAGACGCGCGGGCCGGAGATCTTTTCGGTGGCGCAGCATTCGCTGCTGGTCGAGGCGATTTTCGCCGCCGCCTCGCCGCAGGCGGCGCGTGGCGAGCGCCTCGCCGCGCTGCTGCACGACGCGCCCGAATACGTCATCGGCGACATGATCTCGCCGTTCAAGGCGGCGATCGGCGGCGACTACAAGATCGTCGAGAACCGGCTGCTGCATGCGATCTTCCTTCGCTACGGCCTGCCGCCTGAGATGACGCCGGACCTCGCCAAGGCGGTCAAGGCCGCCGACCGCGTCGCCGCCTATCTCGAGGCGACCGCGCTCGCCGGCTTCACCGTCGCCGAGGCGCGAAAATTCTTCGGCGCGCCCAAGCTTGCGCTGAAGGGCTTCGCCGCCTATCTCCAACCGCTTCGGCCGGCCGAGGCGCAGGAGCTTTTCCTCAGACGCTTCGCCGAGCTCGACGGCGCGCCGCCGACGCGCCGGTGAGGCGGCCGAGCCGGGGGAAGAGGCCATGCCGCGCATCCACGTCTGCTCGCTCGCGCTGATCAGCCAGACCGTCGAGCAAAGCGGCGCGCGTTCGCTGGTGACGCTGCTCAATCCGGGCACGCCGGTGGTGCGCCCGCCGGGAATCGCGCCCGAGCGACACCTCTATATCGGCATCGCCGACATCCTCGAGGAGGCGCCGGACCATGTCCTGCCGGCGGACGCGCACGTGCGCGAACTGCTCGATTTCGTCGGCGCCTGGGATCGCGCCGCGCCGCTGCTGATCCATTGTTTCGCCGGCGTCAGTCGCTCGACCGCGGCGGCGTTCATCTCGATCTGCGCGCTGGCGCCGCGGCGCGACGAAGGCGAGATCGCGCTCGCGCTGCGCGCCGCCTCGCGGACCGCCACCCCCAACGCGCGCCTCGTCGCGCTCGCCGACGCGCTGCTCGGCCGCGCCGGCCGCATGACGCGCGCCATCGACGACATCGGCCGCGGCGAGGACTGCTTCGAGGGCGTCCCCTTCGCGCTGGAGATCGGATGAAGCGCGAGGGGAGGGGATCGGCCATGATGCGCTCGACCGTCGCTCTGCTGTCGCTCGTCTTGGCCACCGCCGTCGCGCGCGCCCAGTCTGCGCCGGGCGCGGTGGCCGGCGGCAGCCCCGATACGCTGGTCGGCGGCAAGCCGGCGGCGCACACGGGCGACGCCGCCTCCGGCGGGCTGGTCCTCCAGGGCTCGCCGGACGTGTTCATCAACGGCAAGCCGGCCGTGACCTCGGGCGACAGAAGCGCCTGCGCCGGCGCGGTCGTCGCCGGCTCGGCGAGCGTGTTCGTCAACGGCAAGCCGCTGGCGGCGGCGGGCGACCCGACGAGCGGCTGCTCACGCTAGCGGCGGGCGTGGGGGTCGCGCTTTCCCGGCGCGGCGCCGACGCAAGCGATCGTCAGGACCTTGCGGCGAGGTCGACCAGCTCTTTGACCTCTCCCAGTTTGTCCTGCACCATCCAGTGCGTCAGATCGCCGCTCGAGATGACGGCGAGCACCTTGCCGTCGTCGACCACCGGCAGGTGCCGGAATCGCCGCTTGGTGATCTCCTCCATCGCGTCGCCGACCGTCGTCGTCGGCGGGATGCAGAACGGATCCTTGGTCATCACCGCGGCGACCTTCGTCGCGCCGGGGTCGAGGCCGGCGGCCAGCACCTTGTTCAGCGCGTCGCGCTCGGTGAAGATGCCGAGCAGCTTGCCGCCGTCCATGACGATCAGGGCGCCGATCCGCTTGGCGACCATCGTGCGCACGCAGTCGCTCACCAACGCGTCGGGGCCGACGGAATGGATCGCTTCGCCGTGCTCGAACAGTTTCGTCAAGGGCGTCCGGCGCTTGTCTTGAAAACGCGTGAAGGTCACCGCGAGAGCGACGACGATCACCAAGACGATCAAGCCGTACAACGGCACTTTGCCGATGGCCATCAATGTGTCTTCCTGCGTCGCCGCGAGCGCCGCAGTGGAAAACAGGGCCAGACCGATAGCGGCCGCCGACAGGCGCAGAAGCTTTCTCATCGTCGTTCCTCCCTTATGACGATGCTGGCCGCGACCCGGCTTGTTTTCGCCGTCGCTTTGTCGCGCTGGGGATCGGCTCCGCCAGCCAGCATCTTTCTTTCTTGCCGACACCCCCTGAGATAAGCGTTGACTTGCTTGCAAATCTGCGCCGACGGGAGGGTCTTGACAAGCCTGATAAAGCCGCAGCCTGATAAAGCCGCAGCGGGCCGAGCAGCGCGGCGACGCTGAAGTCAAGGCGGCCGGGGAGGGCGAGGCCGTCGCCTGCGCTCTTCCGGCGCGACGCCGTCATGTCAATGGCTTCGGACGCGAATCGCCGCGGTCGCGCGGCGCCCTCCCCTGGCGGCGGCGGGGCCAACAGTCGGGCGCGTTCGATCGTCACGGACAGATGGATTTTGGCACCGCGTCGGCGATCGTCTGCATCCATTCGACGTAGGACGCGGCAGCCAAATGAATTCCGTCTTCGGTTGTTTCGGTCGTGCGCAACGGGCGGGCTCGTATCGCGGGCAATTCTGCAATCACCGCATTCAATTTGCCGGCGTCCGTAACGCGAGGTCCAAGCGGCAGGGGAACGACGATGACCTGCCACTTCGCCAGCGAGGCGATCAGCGCCGTCATCCGATCCTTAAAGTCGTCCTCTTTATTCCTCAGAGCATTGTTCGTGCCGAGCGCAACGATGATGAACTTCGGATTGGCGAGGTCGGCCAGTCGCCGCGCCTGCGTTTCGAACGTCTCGACGGTCGCCCAGCCAATGCCGGCGTTGATCGGCTCGTAGCCGCAAAGCGGCGGAAGGTCCGCTCTTTCCGTGATGCTGTCGCCGATCGCGAGATAAGTCGGCGCCGACCCCTTGTCTCGGATGCGGCTTTCGATAGCGGCGATGCGCGCGTTCAAATGAGCGCAGGGGACGTCCGAGCACAGCGCAGTCCGCGCTCCCTCGAAGCGAGAGCGCAGCGTGACGACAACCAGCGCGGCCGCCGCCGCGCATAGGAGAAACAGAATCAAATCCCGTTTGCGCACATGTCCCCTCGGAGCCGGATCGAGAAGACGACTAACGCGCGAGCGTCGTAACCGCAATCAGGCCGTTGAGAGCGGTCGGACGATGGCTCAACCGACCGATTTCAATTTCGCCGATGCGCCGTAAGCCCCAACCCCGCCGCCACTCGGTCACGTCGCCCCCCCTCCATTGACGCCCCCGCCCCCCGCGTGCTCCGCTTCCCCCAACACGGCCCCCGCAACCCCGGCCCACCATGCCCCCACCCGTCCGCACCGAGACCGACGGCCCCGTCTCGACCATCCTGATCAGCCGCCCCGAGAAGCGCAACGCGGTCGACGGCCCGATGGCGGCGGCGTTGCGCGAGGCTTTTCTGCGCTTCGAAGAGGACGACAGCCAGCGCGTCGCGGTGCTGCACGGCGAGGGCGGCGTGTTTTGCGCGGGCGCGGACCTCGCCGCGATTCTCGACCCCGAGCGCCGTCACGAGCTCGACATGCAAGGCGGCGGGGCAGGGCCGATGGGACCGACGCGGCTCATGCTCTGTAAGCCGGTGATCGCGGCGGTGGCGGGCTATGCCGTCGCCGGCGGGCTGGAGCTCGCCCTGCTCGCCGACTTGCGCGTGGTCGAGGAGAGCGCGACGTTCGGCGTCTTCTGCCGGCGTTGGGGCGTGCCGCTGATCGACGGCGGCACGGTGCGCCTGCCGCGCCTCGTCGGCATGGGGCGCGCGCTCGACATGATCCTCACCGGGCGGCCGGTCGGCGCGCGCGAGGCGCTGGAGATGGGGCTGGCGAGCCGCATCGTCGCCGACGGGACGTCGCGCGCGGCGGCGGAGCGGCTCGCGCGCGAGATCGCCGCCTTTCCGCAAGCCTGCATGCTCGCCGACCGCGCCTCCGCCTACCGGCAGTGGGATCTGCCGCTGGAGACGGCGCTGCGCGAAGAGGGGCGCTGCGGCGCGCCGATCCTCGCCGCCGAAGGGGAGGCGGGCGCGCGCCGCTTCGCTCAGGGCGCCGGCCGGCACGGGCGCTTCGAGGCGTAGCGCCGGCTCGGATCGGCGCGGCCGCCCTCGAGGGTGTGCGACGACGCGCGCGAGGCGAAGACGACGATCGCGGCGGCCAAATATACAGATGCTCGGCGCATGTTCTCCGCCCGCCAGGCGGAAGCACAAACCTCGACGCTACCGCAGTGCGGCAGACTATGGCGATATTGTGTCCAAAATTCGCCGGATCGACTTTTCGTCGGCGAGCCGAATGTTGACGCATCGGCGAGCGTAGCGTCAATTGCCCACATCAGCGCCGGGCTTTTCTTGGCGGAAAGACGGCCAATGGCGCGCCGACACCCTACGAATTCCTTGCTTTCGCCGCCCGCCGGAAAATCGTCTTGCGGCGTTTTTCAGGATTACCGTCTCGTAATTTTCAATCGTCGATATTTTCGCCACAATATTGCGTAATTTGCGGATGAATACGGGCAATATTGTGTCGTCCGCGGCGGCCTGCGGCGCGCCATTGTATCCTGGCAGTTCCTGCTTCGTCCATCGCGGGAACAACCAGTTGTAATGCCAAAATTACTTATACAGCGACTGGTTGTATGTATTACCTATGTTTACGTAAGTTTTGTGAACGGTATACGATGACAAACACGGCTGCGGGCGTACACTTTTAAAGCATAAAGCGCTTAAGATAAGATTGACAGCGAAAATAAAATCATGCACAGTTTTATTTCCAAGTGGCGCATCGTGCGGGAGCGCCGCGAGTGCAATCGTCGGCCGGCGCCGCGAGCGCCAGGAGGGGTGCGAAGAGTATCGGCGTGCAAGGATGCGAGATTACGCGGGCGAGTTTCCCGCCGTCTCTACGTGACGACGGGCGCAATTGACGGCGCCTTCGGCCGCTGTAACGGAATTGCAGGTCCGGGTCGCGCGTAAGCCTTTGATATCACAAGTTTAGGCCGGCGCCGATCAGCGCGGGCGGGCGGGCGCCGCGAAAGGTGTATTTGGCGTATGGGGCCAGGTGGTTTCCATGGATGGAACGCGAGGCCGCTGTGAGTGGACGCCGGGCGAGCCGCAACTGCGCTTCGCGATCGTCGCCCGACGGGCCGAATACGCCGAATTCCCACGCGTCCCGTTCGTCGTGAACGCTCCCGACTTGCGGCAAGAAACCTGCCGCGGTCGGGCAAGAAATGTCTCTATCGTGCAGTTCGGATTCAGAGGGGGTAGGGAGTCTTTTCGTCCGTAATGGGCCGTCTGTCGCGTGGAGCGTTGCGATGTCAGTTACCGAGCGCCCTGGGGGCCGTAAGACCCGAACGACGCGTTATAACGCGGTTGACGCTGACTTGGGCTCCGTCCAATGGCCGGTGACGGTCCAGTACGGCGGCGATATCGGCGCCCCCGTAAGCCGGGGCGCGGTCTGCGAATATAACTTCGGCCGCGCCGAAGAATTTTCTTCCGCCCTGACCGCGCGCGCCAAGACGCCCAAAGGCCTGCTGCTGATCGACAGCGTGCGGCTGAGCCGCGAGTGCTTGTCGCACTTGCTGATGGCGCAACTCGCGGATTTCGAGATCATCAGCCTCGCGCATGCGCGCGAGGCGGGCGAATGCGGCGCCTTCCGGACGGATGTCGCGCTGATGAATGTCGGCTCGGCGCGCTTGACCGACCGCCCCGTGCTCGACGACATCGCCGCGATCCTCGAAGCGACCCGTCACGCGCCGATGCTGTTGCTGTCCGAGCACGGCGAGGCGGCGGAGGAAAGCCGGGCGGCGGAAGTCGGCGTGGCGGGCCTTTTCCCCTCGACCTGCAGCGTTTCGCTGCTGATCGCGGCGATCCATCTCGTGGCGGCGGGCGGCCAGTTCCACATACCCTCAGCGCCCGCGCGGTTCATGATTTCGCGTCTCGAAGGCAATGGAGCACGGCGTTAACGGGCGGACGCGCCGCGGCGACCTCGCCGGCCGGCGTCGGGTTTTGTAACGATCGCCACCCTGTGCGGGAAGGGAGTTGCGAGGCATGACGAACGCATTTGCGAAACCGTCTTGGCGTGGAAGCTGCGTCCATCCGGAATCCTTATGCGCGCGGCGGCGCGGGCGGCTGGTGCTGCTCGAGCCGCGCGGCGTGCTGCGCGACAGCCTCGCCTATTCGATCGCGACCCACATACCCGAGGCGGCGGTGGAGAGTTACGGCCGCCTCGAAGAGGTCGCGCCCGGACGCGCCAACCTTCTGTTGATCGGCGTCGATCCGCATCGCGACGGCGAGGCGGAGGCGTTGCAGGGCGCGATTGGCGCGCTGCGCGATCTGTGCGGCGACGCGCCGATCGGCGTCGTTCTCGCGCGCGCCGACGCCGCGCTGATGCGCAAGTTCGGGGCGCTCGGGATCGCCGGCGTCGTCCAGCACGACGCGGGCCTCGCCATCGCGATCGCCGCCATCCAACTGATGTGGGTCGGGGGGTTCTGCCTGCCGCCGGAGTTGGCGCGCGCCGATGAAATCGCCGCCGCGCCGTCCTCACGTTTGGCGGCGCCGACGCCGACGCCGAGCGCGCCCGAACCGGGCCGCAAAGACAGCGTTTGCGAGCATGGCTTGACCTCGCGCGAATGCGACGTCTTGAGAATTCTGCGCGAGGGCCATCAAAACAAGATCATCGCGTTCGAGCTCGGCATCTCCGAGAGCACGGTGAAAGTGCATCTTCGCAACATGATGAAGAAGTTGCGCGCCTCGAACCGCACCCAGGTCGCGCTCGGCGCGAACCTCGAGGGGTGAAGTCGCGACAGCCGCGACCGGTCGGCGACTGCAAGGACTTCGCCATGACCAAGCGACAGCGCCTCATCGATTGCGGCTGGCCGACGTCCGCCCTTCCCGTCGCCATCGTGCGCACGTCTTCCGGGGAGCGGCGCCTGACCCTCGTCGCGCGCGCGAGCCGCGGGGGCTTCGTCCTCGACAACCTGACGGACGGGATCGTTCCGTGGAACCGGACTTCCTATTCCTGGGAGAAGATCCAGTGGACGTCCGGCGGCATGGCCTGGCTCTCTCTCTGAGCGTCGCTTTGCCGGTCGCGGGTTCGACGTGAAGACCGCTGACTTCCGTTAAGAGAGGGCCGCCCGAGGGGACGCGAACGCCGGGGGATCGAATCCAGCCCCTGGCGCCCGCGCCTGGCGGCGACGACGGCCTGATGACCGCCGGACCGATCGAACGGTTTTGAGCGCGGTTGGCGGCGCGTCAATTCGACCGTTTGGCGCCCTCGGCAACGGTTGCGGCGACGCGGCTCGTTTCGCGACTGCGCTCGGAATTCGAGGATTTCGCGCAAGAAATTTAGCTACATGACCAACCTGACCTACCGCCGCCGCGACAAATGAACTTGTTTTGCCCAAGGCTGGGGGAGCTGCTCTGCGGCGCGGGAGCAGAGCTGCTCTGCGGCGCGGGAGCAGGTGCGGGATCAATCGTCACCGTCGATATCTCGGTGACGTTCACGTTGTGGGCATAGGGGGAAACCTGAGCGACTTGGCTCACGCTCACCGTCTCGGCTGTTCCATACATCGAGATAGTCGACATGTCATGGATGCCGTGCTGACTGACCGACACGGTGTCATTGCTGCCGAATACAACCGCAGTGAATGTATTGGTCCTGCCATATTGGCTGACCGTGACGGTGTCATGATTTCCATCCACGTCAACGGTCAGCGAATTGCTCTTGTTATGTTGAGAGATCGTGACCGATTTATTGTTCCCATAGACGGTGACGACGCCATTTTGTTTCGAAGACGACCCGTGATGGCCGTGACCCGCGCCATCACCGGGGCCGTGACCGGGGCCGCAGCTTTTCGCCAGAGACGGCGATGCGGCGAGCGTCAACGCCAAGCCGATTAAAATCGTGCTCCTCATCGGGATTCTCCCTTTGTCCGAATGAGGCCCGGATCAAGCGCATGGGCCCCGCACAAAAGCTCGCGACTCCTCTTCCTCTCTTTCTTGAAACCGCCTGTTCCTTACCCCTGACGGCGCGAGCGAAGCGCCAGCGGAACATCCGAAGCGAGCCCCGTACGCGGGAACTCCACCTCTGCGGCTCCATCGTGGTAGACTTTCCCCGCAGCGGCCTGACGCCAGGCCGTCAATTCGCCGGGCCAACTCGCTGAACGATGGTCACGTGATTGCCGCCGCTCTGCTCTTCGACGATCGAGTAGCCCGGGCCCTCTTCCTTGCGGACCACGGGATTCCTGCCGATGTCGATGTGTTGGCTCTGAACGACCGTCGCGCGGCCCCACGGCGTCATCACGTGCGAGCAATGGACGCCATCCTTTGCAGCGCCGTTGCATTGCGACGCCGCGAGTAGACTTGCGCCAATGACCAAGGTGAACATTTCGGCGACTCCCTAGTAGGTTACGTGTCTTCGCAACATCGGAGTTTCGCGTCGCCGCCGCATCGTCCGGCGGCCGCTCGACTTCAAACGACGCACTGAGTTCGCGCCGGGACGTGGTCCCGGCGCGGGTCTTACCGCTCAGAAGGAGACGGACTGGCTCACGCTGACGCTGTTGCCAGTGTTGCCGGCGGCGGAACCGAAGGCGGCGCTGGACTTGCCGCTGGCGTTGGTGGCGCCGCTGATGCTGACGCTCGAGCTTTGAGTAATGCTAATCGAGACGTTGTGGCTGTTGCTGGTGGTGGTTCCCTTGCCGCTATGGCCATGGCCGGCATAGGCGGCAGAGCCGAACGCCAGCAACGATGTCGAAGCCAAAGCGATGATGATCATACGTGCGCGCATGGTGATGCTCCTTTACTGACATGACGCCACGCGCTAGCGGTAGCGCGAAGCTATCCCCTTAGATGTTTACGCCGACCGCCGTCATGCCAATTGGACATGATCCATTGCGGATGCCAGCGTAACGGCGGCATTGTGACGTTTGCGGCCAATGTCGAAAGCTGGCCATTCGGGTGAACAACATCGCCGATTACAGCGATGAACGAGCACGCGATCGGTCTCTACCACCACCTCTACCGCCACACGTCTAATCGGAAAGAGGTAGTCCGGCCCTCGTGACGGAGATTCTGAACGCGATACGCCAAACGCTCGCGATGGGATCGCCGAGGGAAGGCGCTGCGGGCGGCGGGCGACCGAGAGGACGGCGCCGTCGGGCTCGAAACGCTCTGGGACGCGGATCGTCTCGGCGCCGGCTTCGACGGGTCGTCCCGTTCGAACGTCCGGCGAACGCGCCGTAACGAAGCCGCGCGGCAGTCGCCGATGCGCCGCTATTTCACCTCGGCGTTCACGAGGACGCGAGTCGAAGCGCCGTCCGCGAATAATTCGTCGAAGGAAAACTTATCGTGGCCGACGAAATCGGCGGCCGCGGCATAGGTCACTATCCAGCCGGGAACGAGCCGGCTGTTGCATCGACTGCGCGGATTGCCGGCCTCGAAGCGTGGATGGACCTTGCCACGCTCGAACGTGACGGTTCCGTGCTCTGGTTGATCGACGATGCGCGCCGAAAAGCCGGGCGTTTCCCTACAATCGGGCTTTAAGGAAGTGAACCAGAAAACCTTGCTCGCAACACCGCTTTGCGCGGCGGCATTCTCCACGGTGGGGGCATCGCTGTCATCCCCCGTCTTCTTGGCGCCGCTGTCGTCGCCGAGAAAGCCCGCCATGATGTCCGAGTTGCAGCCGCAAAGAAACACGCCCAAGAGCGCCGGAACAGCCAAGCGAAACAAGCACACTGCACGTCTCCCGCCCGCATCAGGTCATCGTGCGCGCCCGTCTTACTGGGATTAATCGAGGCTATCGAGCGCCGATGACGAATTTGCGCCTCTCGCGCGAAAGGCGCAACTACCTCATTCGAATGAGGAGTTGGTCACGGTTCGAGCGGGCCGGCAGCCCGGTCGCGGTAGCGTCTCCGGTCGGGCTACGCCCTCCCTGATTCAGATCGGCGCCCGCCGCGGCCCTTTCACCGCGGCGCGGCGCGCTTGACGATGCCGGCGAGATCGAGCCCGCGCGGCAGCGCGCCCCAATTGTGCTGGCCCTGCGCCTCCAGCCGCGAGCGGCAGAAGGCCTGGGCGTTGGCGGCGGGGGCGCCCTTGACCATCGCGCTCGCTTCGAGGCCGAGCGCCAAGCGGTCGCAGAGGTCGCGGGCGCGATCCTCGAAATCGGAGAGATCGCGCATGTCCTGCTTCAGCGCGTCGACATGGGCGTCGAGGGCGCGGTTCTCCCCTCGGACGCCCTCGACCTCGGCGAAATACGCTTCGAGCGTCTCCGGCGACTTGCGGATCGCGCGCAGCACGTCGAGGCACTGCACGTTGCCGCTGCCTTCCCAGATCGCGTTGATCGGCGCCTCGCGATAGAGGCGCGGCATCGGCGAATCCTCCATCGCGCCGGAGCCGCCGATGCATTCCATCGCCTCGTAGGCGTGGGCGGGCGCGCGCTTGCAGATCCAGTATTTGCCGATCGGCGCGCCGAGCCGCGCCAGCGCGTCTTCGTGCGCGTCGGCGCGATTGTCGAGCGCGCGCGCGATGCGCAGCGTCAGGGCGAGCGAGGCCTCCGCTTCGAGGGCGAGATCGGCGAGCACGTTCTGCATCGCGCTCTGGTCGATCAGCAGCGCGCCGAAGGCCTTGCGCTGGCGGCAATGGTCGAGCGCCTGGGCGGCCGCCATGCGCATGAGAGCCGACGAGCCGATCATGCAGTCGAAGCGCGTCGTCGCCACCATTTCGATGATCGTGGCGACGCCGCGCCCCTCCGGCCCCACGCGCCAGGCGAGCGCGCCGCGCAATTCCGTCTCGCTCGAGGCGTTGGAGACGTTGCCCATCTTGCGCTTGAGCCGGATGACCTGGATCGGGTTCTTCGTTCCGTCGGGGCGCCAGCGCGGCGCGAGAAAGCAGGTGAGCCCGCCGGGCGCCTGGGCGAGCACGAGGAAGGCGTCGCACATCGGCGCCGAGACGAAGAACTTGTGGCCGACGAGCTCGTAGGCGTCGCCTTGCCCGTCGCGGCCGATGGGATAGGCGCGCGTGGTGTTGGCGCGCACGTCGGAGCCGCCCTGCTTTTCGGTCATCGCCATGCCGATCGTCAGGCCCTGCTTCTCGGCGGCCGGAACGTTGCGCGGATCGTAGACGCGGGCCTGAATCTTCGGCAGCCATTGGCGCGCCAGATCGGGCTCGCGGCGCAGGCACGGCGTCGCCGCGAAGGTCATGGTGACGGGGCAGCCGTGACCGGCCTCGACCTCGGCCTGCATGTAGTAGCGCGCGGCGCGTGCGACATGCGCGCCGGGGCGCGGATCGGTCCAAGGCGAAGAATGCAGCCCCATCTCGATCGCGCCGCGCATCAGCGCGTGATAGGCGGGATGAAAGCGCACGAGATCGACGCGCCGGCCGTAGCGGTCGTGGGTGTCGAGTTCGGGCGGATTGCGGTTGGCGAGCGCGCCGAGTTCGAGCGCATCCGCGGCGCCGAGCTTGGCGCCGAGCTTTTCGAGTTCGGCGCTCGCCCAGCCCGCCCCTTCGCGCGCCACCCCCTGTTTGAGCGCGGCGTCGCCGGAAAAGAGATTATAGTCCACGAGCTCGAACGGCTGGTTGAAGACCTCATGGGTGGCGGCGCCGTAAGCGTCGAGCGCGGGGCGCTCGGGTTCGACGGTCGGTTGCGCGAGCTTCGGCATGGTTGGTCTCCCGGGAAAGGCGTTGTTTCGGCCGCGAAGGCCGATTGTTGGTTCATATATATGCCTTTCTCGCGCCGGGCGCCGAGAAATGCGCCGGGCGGGCCTCCCGTTCCCGACCCCGCCGTGAACGACCGGCGTTCGCGCATCCTCGCTTTCGAATTCATCTCGCGCTCCGCTCCGCCGAGCAAACAATGGAGAAATCGGCAATCGTCGGCGCGCCTCGCACGGCGTGAGGCGCGACCGCGAGTCGCCTGGCGGATGAAACTCTGCTAGAAGAAATCTATGACAATGCCGCTCTCTGTTCTGCTCGCCCTTATCATAGGTCTTAGTGTAGTTATGTATCTGTTATTGCGGCCGCTACAAGTCTTGAAGACAAGCGAATTCATTGTGAGCCACGGCTTTGTCGGCGTCGGTCTGGCAATTATCATGGGGTGGTTGTGGTCGAATAGAGGCCAATTTCTCGAAGCTACAATGATAATGGGCGGGATTTGGACCTTGTGCGGTGGACTTTGTTTCGTCGCGGTCTATGTCTTGCGCAAACGGGGATGAATGGCGGCCGGCGTTAACGACGCGCGGTTCGCAAGCGGCCGCCGTTCTTCCTGCGTGGCTCGTCCGGAAAATGGGCGTCACAGGCGAGAGGACACGATCGACAGCGCCTGTTTCTCGCGGACGCCTCGCCCCGATCGCGCCCGGGAGCGCAAAGAGGAATCCGCCTTTAAGCGGGGCGCCTTTCGCGCCGAAGGGCGCCGAACGCGAGAGCCGCGGCCTCGCGCCCTCTGTACAATCGGCGACCGCGGCGCGAGAAGAGGCGGCGTTCTGGGATCGCGAGGCGGAGGAGCATATGGAAAGACCGGGTCGAGCGTCGCCTCGTCGAACCGGCCGCGCCGCGATACTGGCGGGGCTCCTCGCCCTGTGTGGCGGGTCGCTCGCCGACGCCAACGATTCCACCGCCGAATTGACCACCGGCGGGCTCGTGCTGGCCAAGACGGCCGACATCGAGATGCGCTCCGAGGATCTCGCCGTCTCCGAGAAGCAGATCGACGTCCGCTACCGATTCTTCAATCGCGCCGCTCAGGACGTGACGGTGACGGTCGCGTTTCCGATGCCCGACATCGAATGGGAGGGACCGGACACCAACGTCGCCGTCCCCGTTCCTGATTCGCCGAATTTCCTCGATTTCCACACCTTCGTCGACGGGCGCGAGGTCGTGGCGCAGAACGAGCAGAAGGCCTTCGCGGGCGGGATCGACGTGAGCGCGCGGCTCCAGGCGCTCGGCGTCCCGCTCGCGCCGCAGCGCGATGCGACCGAGGCGGCCTTGGACGCCCTGACGCCGGCCAAGCAGGACGAACTGGTGAAGGCGGACATCGCGACGCCGTACGACTACGACGTCGGCAAAGGCATGGAGCATCATCTCGCGCCGAGATGGACGCTGAAGTCGAGCTTCTTCTGGCGGCAGACGTTCCCCGCGGGAAAAGAGGTCGCCGTCGAGCATCGCTACCGCCCGAGCGTCGGCGAGACCGTCGGCACGATGCTCGGCTCGCCGAAAATCGACCCGCAAGAGCTGAGCAATTATGAGAAGCTCTATTGCGTCGACAATGATTTCCTCGCGAGTGCGAAAAAGGCGGAGCGGCTGGACGCCACCGGTTTCGCGCAAGAGCCGTTCTTCGAACGGCGCATCGCCTACGTTCTGACCACCGGCGCCAATTGGGCCGGACCGATCGGCGATTTCCATCTCACCGTCGACAAGGGCGCGCCGGGTTCGCTGGCGAGCTTCTGCGCCGACGGGGTCAAGAAGATCGGCCCGACGCTGTTCGAGGTCCGCCACGCCAATTTCACGCCGATGCGCGATCTGCACGTGCTAATTCTGCATCGGCCCAACAGCTGAATTCACTCGCGAGGGAGCCCATGTCGTTTCGAGCCATACGCGCCGACAAGACGGAGAGCGGGCAGAACGTCCGCTTCGTCGAAATGGACGAAAAGGAGTTGATGGAGGGGGACGTGACGGTGCGCGTCACCCACTCGACCGTCAACTACAAGGACGGCCTCGCGCTGTCGGGCAAGTCGGCGATTCCCCGCCGTTTTCCCATGGTCCTGGGCATCGACCTCGCCGGGATCGTCGAGGCGTCCGCCCATCCCGGCTTTCGCGCCGGCGACGAAGTGCTGCTCGACGGCTACGGCTTGAGCGAGACGCATTTCGGCGGCTACGCCGAAAAGGCGCGCGTCAAGGGCGATTGGCTGGTCAAGCTGCCGGCAGGTCTGACGCGCGCCGAGGCGATGGCGATCGGCACCGCCGGCTACACCGCGATGCTCTGCGTCCTGGCGATAGAGGGGCAGGGGATGACGCCGTCGATGGGGCCGGTCGTCGTCACCGGCGCGGCGGGCGGCGTCGGCTCGGTGGCGATCGCGCTGCTCGCCAAGGCCGGCTGGAGCGTCGTCGCCTCGACCGGGCGCGCCGAGGAGGCCGAGTATCTGAAGGAGTTGGGCGCGGCGGAGATCATCGAGCGCGCCTCGCTTTCCCAGCCCGGCAAGCCGCTCGGCAAGGAGCGCTGGACGGCGGGCGTCGACAGCGTGGGGTCGCTGACGCTCGCCAACGTCCTCGCGCAGACGCGTTACGGCGGCGCCGTGGCGGCGTGCGGCCTCGCCGGCGGCATGGATTTGCCGACGAGCGTCGCGCCGTTCATCCTGCGCGGCGTGCGGCTGGTCGGCGTCGACAGCGTCAATTGCCCGATGCCGCGGCGGCTCGAGGCCTGGGCGAGACTGGCGCGCGACCTCGATCGCGCCAAGCTCGCGCGCATGACCCAGATCGTTCCGTTCGAAAAGACCTTCGAGATCGGCGCGCAAATTCTCGCCGGCCGGGTGCGCGGGCGCATCGTGGTCGCAATCGCTTGATAGGAAACGAGCCGCGTCGCGCTTCCGGATCGCCGTAGCTGATGCGAATGTGATTTGATCGCCGGCAGAAGCGCCGTCAAAAGAGGGACCATGACCGACATCTCCTTGCCCGCCGCCGCCGGCGCCGGACTTCTGTCCTTCCTCAGTCCCTGCGTCCTGCCGCTCGCCCCGCCGTATCTGTGCTATCTCGCGGGGACGTCGCTCGAGGCGCTGGTCGACGAAGGCGAGAGGCGCGCACGCCGTGACATCGTGATCGCGTCGGTGCTGTTCGTGGCGGGATTTTCCACCGTGTTCGTCGCGTTCGGCGCGACGGCCTCGGTCTTCGGCGCTCTGCTGCGCCAATGGAGCCACGCGCTGTCGATCGTCGCCGGGATCGGCATCGTCGTCATGGGCGCGCATTTTCTCGGCGTCTTCAAACTGAGCATGATGCACAAGGAGACGCGGATCGAAATCGCCAAGCCGCCGGGGCTTTTGAGCGCCTACCTGATGGGGCTGGCCTTCGCGTTCGGCTGGACTCCGTGCATCGGGCCCATCCTGGCGGCGATTCTGGCGGTCGCGGGCGCGCAGGAAACCGTCGGTCACGGCGCCTTGCTGCTGGCCGCCTACGCGTTCGGCCTCGGCGTTCCCTTCGTGCTCGCGGCGATCGCGATGGAGACGTTCTTGGGATTTGCGCGCGGTTTTCGCGGACAATTCGCCCGGCTCGAGAAGGCGGTCGGCGCGCTTCTGGTGCTCACCGGCGTCATTTTCCTGACCGGCGGTCTTCAGAGCGCCTCGGCGTGGCTCACCGACACGTTTCCGGCGCTCGGCCATTTGGGGTGAGGCGTAAGAAAAAAGAGCCCGCCGATTGCGCGGCGGGCTCCTGATTTCGTCGACGAGCCCGAAGCGGGCCCGGGATCAGATCACAGCTGCACGTAGGTGATCTTGCCGTCGGCGCCCTTCTTCCAGACGTACCAGACGTAGTCGACGGTGGTGCGGTCGCCCTTCTTGTCGTAGGCGATCGGGCCGAGCACGGTGTCGAAGGCGATGCCGGAATGCATGACTTCGGCCATCTTCTTCGGGTCGAGCGACTTGGCCTTCTCCGCCGCTTCCTTGATGATCTGCATCGCGGCGTAGGAATAGAGCGTATAGCCTTCCGGCTCGAAGCCCTTGGCCTTGATCTCCGCGACGACCGCCTTGGCGGCGGGGTTGTTGCGCGGCTCGGGGCCGAACGACATCAGCGTGCCCTCGACGCCGGGGCCGCCGATCGAGGCGAACTCGTTGTCGGTGATGCCGTCGCCGGAGATCATGATGGTCTTCATGCCCTGGTCGCGCATCTGGCGCACGATCAGGCCGCCTTCGGTGTGCAGGCCGCCCCACATGAGATAGTCGGCGCCCGAAGCCTTAATCTTGGAGACGATCGCCGAATAGTCCTTCTCGCCGGTGTTGACGCCTTCGTAGAGGACTTCCTTCTTGCCGCCGGCGTTCATGAAGCCCCGGGCGGCGTCGGCGAGGCCTTGGCCGTAGGGGGTCTTGTCGTGGACGATGGCGATCTTGGCGTCCTTGAGCTTGGTCAGGGCGAGGTCGGCCCACAGCTTGCCCTGCTGGTCGTCGCGGCCGCAGGTGCGGAAC
>JBEKLU010000053.1:0-44753 GCA_050010035.1 Roseiarcus sp. | reverse complement strand
CCCCCCCAGTCGCTCCACGCGCCAATCGAGTCAATTGTTTCGCGCCGTCGCCTTAGGGCGACGAGCGCCGACGCGCGGGTCTCAGGCAATCGCCGCGACCGGCGCGGCGCCACGCCAAAACGCAGGCCGCTTCGGCGTCAAGCTTCAAATGGCGTCGGATCGAGGCCGCGGGCGATCGTCGCAGCGGTTTGTCGGGTCAGCGCGGCCCGGCGTCGGAGGAACCTTCGGGCAATCCCCGCGCGGAATAGCGCTGGTAGCGCTGGTCGAACGTTTCGGCGACCTGAGCGCCGTCGGTTACGGCCGGGCTCGCCGCCGCGCGCTGCGCATCGAGGATCGTGCTGACGCGCCAGCGCCACGTCGCGACGTCGGAAGCCTGTTGATCGACGGCGACGGCGCCTGCGCCGACGGCCGAGAGAACGAGGGACAAAAGAACCGGCCTGAGCATGCCTGTCTCCTCTCCGATTTTATCTCTTTATTGGCGTCGCCCGGGCGCTCGCGGCCGTCCGTCGGACGGCATGGCGGCCCCAACAACGCGATCGATGTTTATAACAATAATGCGACGGCATGAAGACGCTTTCAGTCGGCGGGCGGTTCGTCGCGCAAGAATTCGGCGGCCATCGCGCGCGTCACCCGCTTGCCGCGCGCCAACGCTTCGCGATCGAGCGCCGCGACGATCGCGCGCGCCGCATCGAGCGAACGCTCGATGCGCAGAGCGACGTAGGAGACGACCGAAGGATCGACCGCGAGTTGGCGGTCGCTGAACAGCTTGAACAGCACCGCCCGAGTCAATTCGAGATCGGGAGCGCCGAGCGAGACGGTCGGCGCCAGGCGGAGCCGCGAGACGAGATCGGCGGTCTTCAGGCCCCAGCGGTCGGGCCGGCGGCGCGCGGTGAGCAGCAAGTATGCGCCGTTTTCGCGCGTCAGGTTCAACAGGTGGAACAGCGAGGCTTCATGCGCGCCGATGCGATCGGCGTCCTCGATCAGCAAGGCTTCGGCGGCGGCGATCTCGATGAGCGGCGCGCGCGGCAGCGCCTCGGCGCTGACGACGCGAGCCGCCGAGCCTCGCGCCCAGATCGCGCCGAGATGGCTCTTGCCCGAGCCGCTCGGGCCGACGAGCATCAGCATCCGGCCCGCCCAATTCGGCCAGGATAGAATCGCCCGCAGCGCCTCGGCGTTCCCCGGCGCCTCGAGAAAATCCTCGCGCGCGTAGCTGGGGTCGTGCGGCCAATCGAGCGTCAATTGCCGCGCCGGACCGCTCACGGTTCGATCCTCGCGCCGGCGGCGCCGCGATAGAGCGGGCTCTTGAGATAGAGGCCGATCAGGTGACGCGCGAGCACCCCGATCGCCGCCGCGGTCGGAACCGCAATGAGGAGGCCGGTGAAGCCGAACAATGCGCCGAAAGCGAATAGCGCGAACATCAGCCAGACCGGATGCAGACCGATGGATTCGCCCACGAGCTTGGGCGCAATGACGTTTCCTTCCAAAAACAGCCCGACGCCGACGACTCCGAGGGCGAGGAAGAACAGCTCGAGGCTCGGCCAACCCTGGACGAGGCCGACGCCGAGCGACAAGATCAGCGCGGTCAGCGATCCCACATAGGGAATGAAGCTCAGGACGCCGGCGATCACGCCGATGAGAAAGCCGAAGTCGAGGCCGATCAGCGTCAGCCCGATTCCATACCACAGGCCGTCGAACAGGCAGACCAGCGACTGGCCGCGAAGGAAGCCGGCCAGCGCGGCGTCGATCTCGGACGCGATCTTGCGCAAAGCGTCGCGATGGTCGAGCGGCAGCCAGCCGTCGATCCTCGCGATCATCTTGTTCCAGTCGACCAGGATATAGAAGGCGACGACCGGCGTGACGATGAGGAACGAGAAGAAACTGACGACGGCGGCGCCGCCGGAAGCGAGCGAGCGCACGGCGTTCAGCAGCCATTGCGCGCCTTGCGCGACGAAATCGCCGATCGACTTTTGAATCTGTTCGGCCGTGAGGGTGCTGCCGAGCCCGACCGAATTGCGCCATTCGCCGCCGTATTGTTGGAGCAGGGCGTTGCCCTCGTCGACCGCGAGCGCCTGCAGACGCATGACGTAGCCCGGCAGTTTCTGCGTGAAGCCGATCAACTGATTGCCCAGGATGGGCGCGACGACGACGAGAAAGAGGACGACGACGAAGATGAAAACGGCGAGAATCAGCAGCGCAGCGGCCAGACGGCTGAGGCCGATCCGTTCGAGGCGGCGCACCACGGGATCGAAGAGGTAGCCGAGCGCGATGCCGGCGGCGAACGGCGTCACCGCCGACCCGAGCAGGTGCAGCAACCACCAGAACGCCGCCAACGCGGCGACCCAGACGAGGATCTGGCGTTCGAGGCTCATGGCGCCGCTTTCCCCGCAAGACGCGGGCCGCAGCGGTCGCGAACCCGCCCGATCGGCGAACCGAAGCTGGCGGCGAGACAGGCGACGGCGGCGAGGCTCTGGGTCACGGCGCGGCCCTCAGCGGCTCATGTGGTCGAGCCATTGCGCGATATACACGCCTCCGGAGGCCAGCGTCGAGGCGGCGACCATCAGCCCCAGTCCGAGCTGGGCGCCCGATTCGTCGTACCCGTAGGCCTTGGATCCGAGCACGAAAGCCGCGAAGGCGATCTGCGCGGCGGTGTTGAATTTCGAGATCCAGACCGGGCGGATCGCGATGGGATTGAGCAGCAGCCAGGAAACCAGCACCGCGAACAGGATCATCAGGTCGCGCGAGACGACGAGAATGGCGAGCGCGGGCGACAGCGCGCCGATCGCCGCCAGCGCGACGTACATCGAGGTCAGCAGCGCCTTGTCGGCGAGGGGATCGAGATAGGAGCCGAGCTCGGTGCGCAAGTCGAAGCGCCTGGCGATGAAGCCGTCGACGGCGTCGGAGACGCCGGCCACGACGAAGATCGCGAACGCCGCGACGAAACGCTGCGAGACGATCATCGACACCGCGAGCGGCGTCATCAGGAGGCGCGCGAGCGTGATCAGATTGGGCAGATTGGCAAGGAGCCGCGAACTGTTCATGAATCGCCAGCGCCCTCCCGCCACGCTCGCCGAACCGCGCCCGGCCGAGACGGGCGCCCCGCCAGCGCCGCGACTCGTTTCCGGCGACGCCACAGTTTCGCGCAAATTTCGTCGCAGCGCGAATCCGATTTGCGCCGGCGCGCGGGGTCCGCCGCCGGGTCTCGCGGCCCGGCGGCGTCGCGGCCTCGAACGCGAGGTCCGCAGCCCGCGCCGGCGGTCAAAGAAACTGCGAATCCGCCAACGAGACGCCCAATTCGAAAAGCTGGAATTGGCGGAAGATCGGCGTCAGCCAGGCCCGCAAGCTTATGAGCGTCGCCATCGGCAAGTTCGCCGGCGGCGCCTTGAGGATGTCCGGCAGGCAAAAGTCCCGAGCGTCGAACGCCTTCCACGCCTGCGCGTCGAGCGCGCCGATCAGGATGCGCTCGGAGCGGGGGAACAGATCGAGAATGTCGCGCGCATCGGGCCCGAGCGGCGCCGCCCCCTTGTTTCGGACGACGACAAAACGCAGATTCGGCCAGCGCGCCGCGAGCGCGCCGGCGGCGCTGAGCGAGCCGCCGCTCGCGTCGAGGTGGAAGAGCGCCACCGGCTGCACCATCGCTCGGCGCGCCTCCTCCATGAGACCGATCTGACCGATCGTTTCGAAGAAACTGTCGTAGCAACGGTGCTGGACGTCGACGACCTTCGGCGTCTCGTCATGAACGAGCAAGCGGTCGAACATCGCGATCTGGCCTTGGATTTTCGCCGTGTCCACGATCCTGACGGCGCCGGGGAACCGTTTGGCGAAATCAGGATCGTGCGGATCCGTGTCGAACCCCAGCGCGCCGTGGGCTCGGGCGAGAAAATAGTCGATCAGCAGGCGCGCCGTCGTCGTCGAGCCGCTGCGTTTGTTGGGCGAGCAGCAGAGGTAGACCCTGGTCGTTTGCGCCATGGCCGCGACCGCCCACTCGTCGAAGCTCTCAGCTCTTGCGCGGCGCGTCGGCGATCAGATCGAGCAGGCCGATGCGATCGAACTCTTCGGCGATCTTGCGCTGCCAGGTGCGCACATATCCGCGTAGGACGAAGGAGTGGGCGCCGGGCCGTCCGTCGGCGGTCTTGTTGGCGACGAACGCGGAAAACGGCGACCCCGCGATGTCGACCTGCTCGTAGGCCATCTCGCTCAGCTTGGGAATCGAGATTTCGTCGGCGCTTCGAGACTTGGCGAAATAGCTCATGTAGGTTTCCGGGTCCCATTCGAAGAACGTCGTTTCGTTGACGTAGTTCTTGACCAGGAAATAGTGCGCGTTCGCCGCGAAAGGCGCGGTTTCCGCGATTTCCTCGAGCGACGAAATCGAAGCGCCGAGCACGTGCAGCAGGATGAAATTGAACTGCCCGTCGCGCACCGCCTCGAGAAAGCCGATGTCGCGCAGAACGCGCAACGTCTGGGCGAGCGCGCCCGCGCGCGTGTCGATCAGCGAAACCGCGACTTGGGCGGTGTTCAGCGTGTCGAGAATTCGCATCTGATCGGCCGTCGAGGCGATATCGACCATCTCGGTGATGTCGCCGTGGAACCGCATCAGAGTCCCGCGCGGGACCTCGGTGTCGAAGGCGCGCATCGCGACGTTCTTGCCGCCCAAGTAATCGGCGACCGCGCGAGCCACGGTCGTCTTGCCGACCCCGCCCTTGTCTGCGCCGACCAGAATGACCGTGGGTTTCATGGTGCTGACCGCTCCCCTTCGTGGCTCGACCGGCGCCCGCTCGACGACCGGCGCCGGCTTGGCCTTCGCCGGCGATATCGTTTCACTGGGACGACGGGCCATTTGCAGACGCCTCACCGCGCGACCATCCGACGGACGATCGACAATATCGCCTTACGTAACGTCATCGAGGCGACGCCGAGGCTATATCAGGTAAAACACCGGCTTCAAAGATCGACCTGCCTCGTCCGCCCGCTCCGAGCGCGCGCCGGGGCGCCCGAGCCGCCCTGAGCGAAAGGCCCGGTTTCGACCCGCCGAACCTCGGCGCGGCGCCGCAAAACGTCGCGCCCGCTCCGTTCACATTCGGTTCACGCCGTTGCGGGTATAGAGTATTCTATTAGCCGCCAATTATGGCGGTCGACACAGTGGAGGTTTCACATGCGCAAGCTTCTCGCCGCGCTCGGGGTTTCGACGGCGCTCATGGCCTCGGCCGCCCTCCCGCTCGCCAGCGCCGCCGAGGCCGCGATGGCCTATAGCGGGGACGCGAACGTCCTGCAGCATCAGATCGCGCCCGTGGAAAAGGCGCAGTTCTTTTTCGGCGGTTACAATTACTGCTGGTATCCCTACGGCTGGAACGGCCCCGGCTATTACTGGTGCGGCTACGCCTGGAACCGCGGCTACGGCTGGGGCGGCGGATACGGCTGGCACGGTTGGGGCGGGCGCGGCCGCTACTACGGCGGACATCCCGGCTGGGGCGGTCATCCGATGTTCCGCGGCAATCCCGGCCATTACCACCATCATTGAGGATGTGTGAGCGCGGCTTCGGCCTTCGGGCCGAAGCCGTCGCGGTCGGCGCGGCTCGCCGGCGCGTAGGCAACGGCGGCGGCTCCAAAGGAGCCGCCGCATCGGTGAAGACGTAGAGCCGCCGGCTGCGAGCGGCGATGTGCGAGACATTTCGATCCGGCTCAGCCCGGGTTCTCGGCTTCGATGGCTCGCTGCGGCGATCGGACGAGAAACGCGAAACGGGAAGGTCCGCCGCGGGCTCCGCCGCTAGTACTGGCTGTAGGCCGCCAGCGCCTGAGCCAGTATCGACAGGCCCGCCGTCGAGGAGACGCGGCCGTCCGCGTCGTCGTCCTCGCTCGCCGCATCCAGGGCTTCAATTGCGCCGGGCGCCGGGGCCTCGGGCTCGCGCGGCTGCGCGACGGCGACCCGGCGCTTCGGCTCGCCTCTGGTGTGAGCGGCGTCCGCGTCGAACCCGGTTCGGGCAACGATGGAAAGCGGCATGGCGTGAGCCTTCGCTTGAACGCTCTGCGGCCCTGATGGCGGCGCGGACCAATCGAGCACGGCCCATTTCGTCAGCGCGTCGGACTGACGCCGAATCATTCCGGCCAAATCACTCTTCGATCAAATCGTTAAGGATCGGTTAACGCCGGCGCCCGCGCGGCCGCGGCGACGACGCCGGCGCGCCGGACGCTCCCCTGTCGAGAAGAGTCCGGTAACCCAGTCGCCGCAAATAGCGATCCGGCCGAGGCCGAATCCCCGTGCGCTTAACGCGCGCTTAGCGGCGCGATGCCAGCACTGGGCCGAGTTCACATACGAACGATCGCGGCGAGCGTCAGGCGACGCACGGCGCGAGGGCGGGGGGTGGTGCGATGGAATTCCTGGCGGCGTACTGGTCGCGGGCCGAGTTGCTGACCAACGGCGTGCTGCTGCTCCACCTCATCGGCGCGACCGCGGTCGGCCTGCTGCTCGGCTACGAGCGCTCCTACCACGGCCGTGCGGCGGGGATGCGGACCTACGCTCTGGTCTGCGCCACCTCGACCTTGCTGGTCGTGATCAACGCCTATCCCGATCAATGGTACGGCGGCCACTCGCCGACGCCTTCGGCGATCGACCCGACGCGCGTCGTCCAGGGCATCATGACGGGCATCGGATTTCTCGGCGCCGGCGTCATCATGAAGGAGGGGTTCACGATTCGCGGCCTGTCCACCGCCGCCTCGATCTGGATGACGGCGGCGATCGGCGTCATCATCGGCATCGGTTTCTACGGCGCGGCGATCAGCGCGACGGTGGTCATGCTGACGGCGATGACCGCTCTCGGGCAGCTCGAGAAAGTGTTGCCCCATCAAACGACGCTGCATCTGTCGCTGGTCTACCCCAACGACCACACGCCGAGCGCGGACGATATTCGCGAGCGCATGAAGAGGCACGGCTTCGCCGTGATCGACTGGTCGTTCCACTATTGCGAAAGCTCCAATCACTTCCAATACGATCTCGTGCTGCAGGCCGTCGGCGAGTGCCAGTCGCACAATTTGGTGGGCGATCTGTCGCGCTCTCATGAGGTCGTCGAGTTCCGGCTGGCGCCTTCGCGGGCGTGAACGGGCGCGCGGCGCGCCGCCGTCGGATCGCCATGCTCGGGTGGGCCGGCGCCCTTGCGCGGGAAGCCATCGTCGCGAGATAAACGCGAGGTCGTGAGGATCGCCGTCGGAGCGCAGCGATGAGTCCGTTCACCAACGAATCGACGACCAACGCCTCGTTCTTCTCCGGGCTGCTGCAATCGGTGGCCGAGCGGGGGCGGGCGCTCGTCGGCCTCGGCCGCGCCGAGGCTCACGGCGTCGGGGCGCTGCTCGGCCTGGCCGCGAAGCTGCTGGCCGGACGCGGCGAGGCTTCCGGCGCCGCCCTGGCGCAGACGATCCTGAGCGGCTACGCCAAGCTCGCGCCGGCGCAGAGGCTCGAGTTTCTCACCGGCGTCGCGACGCGCTACGGCCCCGATCTCAAAGCGCTCGGCGACGCGGCGCGAGCGTTTCTCGATCGTCCCGACGAGGCTGGGGCGGCGAAGCTCGCCGAGGCGGGCGAGCCGAAACGCCAGGAGCTGGTGCGCCGGCTCAACCACGCGCCGGGCGGCACGCTCGCGCTCGTGCGCATGCGCGAGGACCTCGTCGCTCACGCCTCCGAGGACCCGGCGCTCGCCGCGTTCGACGAGGACTTCGTCCATCTCTTCGCCTCCTGGTTCAATCGCGGCTTTCTGGTGCTGCGGCGGATCGACTGGACGTCGCCGGCCAACATCCTGGAGAAGATCATCCGCTACGAGGCGGTGCACGCGATTCACGGCTTCGAGGATTTGCGCCGGCGCCTCGAGCCGCGGGATCGGCGGCTCTACGCGTTCTTCCATCCCGCGCTCGGCGACGAGCCGCTGATCTTCGTCGAGGTCGCGCTCGCCGAGGCGATTCCTGCCGCGATCGCGCCGCTGCTGCAAGCGAGCCGCGTCGAATTGCCGCCACAAGGCGCGACGACGGCGGTGTTCTATTCGATCTCCAACGCCCAGCGCGGGCTCGCCGGCGTCAGCTTCGGCAATTTCCTCATCAAGCAGGTGGTCGAGGAGCTGAAGCGGGAACTGCCGCGCTTGCAGACTTTCGTCACGCTGTCGCCGGTTCCCGCCTTCGCGGCGTGGCTGCGGCGCGAGCGGGAGAACGAGAATTCCCTCGTCCTCAGCCCCGGGTCGCGGCGTGCGCTGGCGCTGCTCGACCACCCCAACTGGACGAAGAAGCCGGCAGCGGCGGCGGCGGTGGAAAAAGCGTTGCTGCCGCTCGCGGCGCACTACTTCCTCCACGCCCGAACGCGCGCCGGCCGGGTGGTGGATCCCGTGGCGCGCTTCCATCTGGGCAACGGCGCCCGCGTCGAGCGGCTCGATCCGCTCGGCGACCTCTCGGAGGCGGCGATGAAGCAATCGCACGGCCTGATGGTCAATTATCTCTACGAGATCGATCAGATCGAGAAGAACCACGAAGCCTACGCCAACAAGAACGAGGTCGTCGCCTCCGCGGCCGTGCGTCGCCTCGCGCGCCTCAAGCCGGTCGCCGAGGCCATGGCGGCGGGCGCGAAGGCGGAGACGTGAGGGGCGGGGCGGGCGCGTTCCCGGACGCCGAACGATTGAGTAGGAAGTCTCCTCGAGACGCCGCGCCGTTCATCGAGCGCCTCGCGCGCTCGGCGGCCGGTCCCGCGCGATCCCCTTTCAGGCGGGCCGTTCCTTCCCGGCTTTTTCGAACGATTTGGCGTCCGCACGGCGCGGGCCGGTTCGCCGGCGCGGCACGACGCCGCATCGGCGGAAATTCGGGGCGCGAGCGAGGAAAAATGGCTCGGGAAAGCTTGACACGCGACGCTCGTTGTGATGTCCATAAATCCGTTAAAACACAATATCCGTATATGACAATATAAGCGAGGAGCGCGCGAAGGAGTGGCCGGTTGGCCCACCCGTGGGGGTATGGGCGACTGGAGATTCCGATGCCACGATGGCTGGGAAGCGTCACTGATCGGCGAGCGGACATCGCAGCATTCGCGACTGCAATTTCGTTCGTCGGCGACGCCGCGCAGGCGAACGCGGGATATTTCCAACACGGATGCGGCGCCTGTCAGGGCGCCGCCGGCGACATCGATCCAGGCGACGCGCCGGATGCGTGGCTCGACGGCGCGGGTCGTGCGGACGCCGCCCCGCCGCTTCTGATCGGCCCCGCGTCGTTCTTCCCCTTGCGAGTCCGTTCGGCGATCGCGCTCGCGCTCGTCGCGCCGCGGTTCCAATTGACGCTCGGTCGCGCCGACCGGGCCGGCTGCGCGACCGCGCGCACCCTTCACAATTAGAGGAGGAACGAATGAATCGTCGAGCTTTTATCGCTTCCGGCGGCGCCGCGATCCTCGGTCCGATGCTGTTCGACAGCGCGAAGTCGTACGCCGACGCCGGCGCCTTGTCGGCGCGCGAGACGGCGGGCGGGCCGCTGATCACGCCCAACGCCAAGTTCTTTCTCTACTCGGAGAAGCGCTATCCCGAGAAAGGGCCGTCGGCGATCGATATCGACGGCCTCGTCGCCACGCCGGCGCGTTACAGCGTCGACGATCTCGCCAACGTTCCGTCGGCCAAGCGGCTGCTGACGTTCCAATGCTACGCCAACACCGCCGGCGGGCCGCTGATCTTCACCGCGCCGTTCGAAGGCGCGCCGCTGTCGACGCTGTTCGACAAGGCCGGCGTCAAGCCGGAGGCGAAGGCCGCCCGCATCGAGGTGATCGACGGCCATGCGCCGTATCTGCTGCCGCTCACCGAGCTGCAGCGTCCGCAAGCCATGCTGGTGGGCCGATGGGGCTCCGAGGCGGTGACGCACGAGCACGGCGGCCGCTACACGCGGCTGTTCATCCCGGGCGCCGGCGGCAACCACCAACCCAAATGGATCAGCCGCATCACGCTCGTCGACGGCGCGGCGCCCGAACATCCCGCCCCGCCGATGGCCGGCTTCCTCTCGCCGGCGCCGCCCGAAACGGTCGGCTCGATGGCGGGCGTCACGCTGACGGGCTACGCATTCTGTGGGCCGGAGCCGGTCGGCAAGGTCGAATTGAGCACCGACGACGGCCGCACCTACCAGTCGATGCCCTTGCCGGCGCAGCCGGATCCGAGGGTGTGGATCACCTGGGACGTGACGTTCCGGCCGCCCGAACGAGGCTTCTACGTGCTGCGCGTCAAGGCCACCAGCGCCGGCGGCCGCAAGCAGGATTTCCCCGGCGTGATCGCGGTCGACGTGCGCTGAAGAGGCACGGCGGCGCTGCGACGCTCTCGTCGGGCGTTGCTCGCGCCTGCCGCCGCCGGCCGCGCTCTTCGGCCCCGGCGGACGCAGGCAGGAAAAGAAGGAGTTCCATGATGCGCAATCGGCTTCTGGCGGCGGCGGCAATCGTCGTCATCGGCGTCGGCTCCCTTGTCGCGCTCGGCGCGGCGCGCGCGGACGACACGCGCGCGCAGGACCAGGCGCGCGCGCTCGAGCTCGGCGTGCCGTACACCGACTTCAACTGGAATACGGCGCACGCGCAGTTTCGCGGATGCAGCGCCTGTCACACCGACCTGGCGGCGGATGTGAGCAACCTGTCGGTTGCGCGCACCGACCCGGGAAAGCACGGCGTCTTCTTCAGCGGCTATGCGCCGATGCGGATCGAGGACTGCCTGATCTGTCACGGCGCCACGTTCGCCGAGCCGATCCACTCGCTGCACCTGCTTTCGACGTCGTTCGCCCAAATGGGCGGCAATTGCGAAACCTGCCACGCGATGGTCGCCGACAAATTCGTGCTGTACGACGACGAAACGCGCTACTCCGTGCTGAACGGCGTCAGCCACAGCCCGACGCCCGCGTTCTCGCCCTGATCGAAGCGCGGCGTCGGCGCGCCCCTTCCTCCTTGCGGGAGAAGGGGGAGCCCCGCCTTCGAGATATGGGCATGCCGTTGCGCAGGGCGGGAGGGGCGCGCCGCGCGGACGCCTTCGAAAAGCTTCAGCGGCGCCCTACGCCGCCTCGCCCAACACGCTTTCGATGGCGCGGATCTGCTGGAGAAAATCGACCGGCGTTTGCGACGTCACGCGGAAATCCCGGGCGTCGTATACGTCGCGATCCGGATGCGCGGCCTTGAATTCGGCGACGCTGGCGTCCCGGGCGCGGATGAGATCGACGATCTGCGGACGAAACAACCGCACGACGGCGGTCACCCAGCGGTTAAGATCGTGCGAGGGCGCCTCGACGCTCATGTCGAAGCGATCGAGCATGCGGCTCACCGCGTCGGCGTCGTACCACGCTTCGCCGGTCACCCAGCGGTTGACCGTGAACAACCGGAGGAGCCGTCCCGTGGCGTCGGTGGATATGCCGACGAGATGCGCGACCGGGTTGGCCGCTTCGGGGCCGGCCGGGGCGGGCGCGGCGGGCTCGAGGTCCGGGTAAAGCTCTTTCGCGCGCACGAAGGTGTGGAAGTGGCCATTCTCGTCGACCATGCGCTCGTGCGCGACGTGCGCGTGGTAGAAGTAGAGGCTGTGGGTGGCGGGATCGACGACGTCGCCGGCCGGGAAGTGCGCCCATTCCTGGACCACGCTTGCCCCGCCCAGCGCCTCGGTGACGGGGTTGACGCCTCTTTCGGCCAGCGCCGCCAGGCATTGCGTGGCTTCCGCCGCCGCCTCGACCATCGCCGCGACCTCGGCGCGGTCGAGCCGCCGCAGCCGCGCGACCAGGCGATCCTGGGCGGCGATCGCGCTCTCTGCGTCCGATTCGTTCAACGAGGCGTCCGCCATGACTTTCCTCCGCATCGGCTGGCGACCACGCGCCGAGGGCGCGTTCGATCAAGGTTTCGAGGGCGTTGGGGTCGGCTGGCCGCTCGCCGGACCGCAGGGGCTCGCGCCGGCGGGCCCGCACGGGCTGCCGCCCGGCTGGTCGGGCGCGCTCGGACCGCAGGGGCTCTGCGCCGCTTGCGCCATTTGCGTCGGGCTCTGAGCGGCGGCGACCGGCGTCGGCGCGGGCGCCGTCGCCACGATCGCCGCGGCGATCGCCGACAGCCTGCCCGCCAGCAGAGCGGATTTCATTCCTGTGATCGGCATGGCGCTTCCCTTCGTTGCGTTGGCGCGGACGATCTCGATCTCCTCGATCGCCGCGCCGCTTTCGTTATCGTTTGATACTAGCAAATCTCCCGACGGCCACGCGAAGGGACTCTTCCGCTCGCGTTCGCGCCTCGTCACACGCGACGCCCGCTAACCCGGGTCCCGCGCGTCGACGCTGCAGGCGCGTTCGCGCCACGACCCCAAGGCGAAGCCGAGCGCCGCGATGACGATCAGAACGCCCAACACCGCCCAGGTCGGCAGTCCGAAGAGCGCGCCCAAGGTCTGCCCTTGCGGCCCCTGCGCCGCCAGGTAGAAGCCCTTGATCGGGTCGAACACGACGGCGAACAGCGCGGTGCCGAGCACCATGCCGATCATGAAGAGAATTCCGTCCAGCCGGCCGCTCGCCAGCCCGACCGCGGACGTGCCCGGGCAATAGCCGCCGACCGCCATGCCGGCGCCGATCAAAGCGCCGCCGACGAGGGTCGCCCAGAAGAAAGTGGTCGGCGTAAAGACGCCGCTCGCCGGCATCAGCCCGGTCGCGGTCGCGATATAGAGCCCGATCGCCGCGACGATGATCGCCGTGAACATCACCTTGAACACCGACCAGTCGGTGAGGCGGAGCTGCGCCGTCAGCTTGCGCGGATTGCCAAAGCCGGCGCTTTCCAGGACGTAGCCGAACAGCGCGCCGCAGAGCAGGCCGGAGGCGACGCCGGCGTCGTTGAGCGGGAACGTCATGTCCAGGCCCTCCGCACGAGCCGACTGATCGCTACGCCGCCGGCGAAGAAGCCGATGAGGAACACGAAGCCCGCGACGGCGAGCGGGGCGCCGCCGGACAATCCGACGCCGCTGGTGCAGCCGCGCGCCAGCCGCGCGCCAAACCCCGACAGCACGCCGCCGCCGACCGCCATGGCGATGCGCCCGCCGGGCGAAACCTTGGTCGCCCCGTCGAGCTTGACGCGGAAACTCCCGCTGGAGAGCGCGGCGGCCGCGGCGCCGACGATGACGCCGATGATTTCCCAGCTTATCCAGGTCGCCAACGGATTGGCGCCTCCCTTGAGGTAGGGGCCGATGTAGCTGTTCGCCAACGCCGCCGGCTGCGCGATTTCGCCGCCGAGCCAAGCGGTCAGAGCCGTGAAGAACCCGCTGGCGCCCAAGCCGTGACCCGTCAGCAGAAAGGTCATCAGCAACACCAAGCCCAGCGCGACGCCCGCCATCAGAGGCGGCCAGAGGGGTCGGACGGTTGGTTGCATGGCGCCGCTCGCGATTGAGAGTTGCGCGTTTCTCATAATACATTCTTAAATTCGAATATTTGATCTATCTCATTTTTGACGGCGCCTTCGAGCGAATCTCGGCCTCGCGCGCGACGCCGCGGCGCGCCTCGCGCCGTTTGCCGCTCGGCTCCGGCGGGGCCGGCGCTGAATTCGGTTGCGCCGTCGCGGGAAAAGGCCAAACCTGGGCAGTGGCCGGCGAACCGCAGGGTTTGCCATTCCCCGGGGGAGGGAAGGGGCTTTGTCACTCGATCGCTCGATGAATTCCCAACATTTCCATGTCGCGCGGCGCCCGCGGCTCGCCGAGATCGTCGAGCACCCGAGAATGGATTTCGCCGATTACGAGCGGCGCCTGACCTCGCTGCAGGGCGTGCTGCAACTCATCCAGCAGGCGTATCTCGGCACGTCGGAGCGCGCGATCATCGTCCTCGAGGGTTGGGACACCGCCGGCAAGGGCGGCATCGTTCGCCGCCTCGGCTGGGCGCTCGATCCGCGCAGCTTCAAGGTCAATCCGATCGCCTCGCCCGACGAGCACGAGCGCGCCCAGCACTATCTCCAGCGCTTCTGGCGACGCCTGCCGGAGAAGGGGCAGATCGTCGCCTTCGATCGATCCTGGTACGGGCGCGTGCTGGTGGAGCGCGTTGAAGGCTTCGCCAGCGAGAAGGAATGGCGGCGCGCCTATCGCGAGATCAACGAGTTCGAGCGCCTGCTGGTCGACTCCGGCGTGCGCCTAGTCAAACTGTTCCTGCACATCACGCCCGACGAGCAATTGCGCCGCTTCCGCAATCGGCTGACCGACCCGGTCAAGCGCTGGAAACTCTCCTACGAGGATTTCCGCAACCGCGCCCGCGGGCCGGAGTATGTGACGGCGATCGAAGACATGATGGAAAAGACTTCGACGAAATACGCGCCCTGGCATCTGATTCCGGCCAACAACAAGCCTTACGGCCGGATAGCGGCTTTTCGCGTCCTCAAGGACCGCCTGGGCAAGGACGTTTCGCTGGAGCCGCGGCCGATCGAGGCCAGCCTCATCGAGGCGGCGAGAAAGACGCTCGGCTTGTCGGCCTCGGAGCTCGACCTCGCCTCCGAGTCCGCCGCGCGCAAGCCGCGCGCGAAGCGAGGCCGATCGAAGATCTGATCGCAACGCGCCTGAGGAAGGGCTCGGCTTGATCGTGCGCCGCGCTCGTCGCCCCTTCGCCGCCGTCTCAGGCGCGCTCTTCCGCCGGCCAGGTGTCCGAAAGGCGGTAACCTTGCGGATAGGGGTCGGCGGGATCGAGCGTGTGCTGATGCACGCCGGTGATCCAGGCGCTGCCCGAAACGATCGGCACGATGCCGGCCTTGCCGCCGACGGCGACTTCAGCGTCGATGCGGCAATCGAACCGAGAGCCGATGATCGAGCGGCCGACGAAGCGGTCGCCGACCTTCATCTTGCCCTTGGCGTGAAGAACGGCCATGCGCGCCGAGCAGCCGGTGCCGGTCGGCGAGCGGTCGATCTTGCCTGGGCGGATCGCCACGGCGTTCGCGGCGCTCAGAACGCCGTCCTCCACGGCGACCGGCGCGGCGATCTGGCAGAACGAAATGTGGCGCCAGTCCGGGTTCTCGGGATGGACGAAACCCAATTGCTCGTTGGCGGCCTTGGCGATCTTCACGCCGCATTCGGCGAGGTCGCGCGCTTCGTCGGGCGCGAGGGAAAAGCCGAGCGCGCGCGCGTCGACGATGACGAAGCTGTCGCCGCCGTAGGCGGTGTCGACCGTCAACGCGCCGAGGCCGGCGACCTCGAGCCTGGCGTCGAGCCGGTCGGCGAAGGAGGGCACGTTGCGCACGCTGATGCGCTCGGCCTTGCCGTCCCGACACGCCGCGGCGATCTCGATGAGCCCGCCGGGCGCCTCCAGGATCATGGTCGTGAGCGGTTCCTGCATCGGGACGATGCCGGAATCGAGCAGCACGGTGGCGACGCAGATGGAATTCGAGCCCGACATCGGCGGCGTGTAGGCGGGCTCCATGATGATGAAGCCCATTTGCGCCCTCGGGTTCTTGGGCGGCACGAGGAGATTGACGTGGCGAAAGACGCCGCCGCGCGGTTCGTTGAGCATGAAATTGCGCAAGGTCTGATCGCGCGCGATGAAGCGCGACTGCTCCCACAGCGTGTCGCCGGGCGGCGGCGGCACGCCGCCGACGATCACGTCGCCGACTTCGCCGGCGGCGTGGCAGCTCACGACATGGACGACCTTGGACGTTCGCATGGTCTGCTTCCCCCGGGGCGGCGCGCCAGCTTACTTAGCCTCTTATGGCGAGCGGTTGAATTGGAAATGGCGGCTCGTTAAGCTGTCGCCGCGATCCCGGGGCTGCGGCTCGGCGGGATCGTCGATCGGGCAAGAGGGTTTCGACAATGACCCAAGTCACCTACGAGGTCGTCGAACACGACGGCGGTTGGGCGTACAAGGTCGGCGACGTTTTTTCCGAGACTTTCGCCACCAGGGAACTCGCACATGCAGCCGCTGTCCAGGCGGCGAGCGAGCAACGAGCGCCAGGGGAGAGCGGACCGATCGAGTATGAAGATCGTTCAGGGCGCTGGCGCGAGGAAACGGCCAAGGGGAGCGATCGCCCGGAGACCGACGTCAAGGACTGATTGACGAACCGCCTCGCGCTCGAGGCGAACCGGCGATCCCGACGACGGGACGCATTGCGCGATTCGAGGCGCCTTTCGCGAGCCTTTGGAGATCGCCCATGCCGATCGCCATCCGCGGCTACGCCATCGTGTCGGACGACGACCGGATCGCCGCCGCCAACGGGCTCACCCCGGTTTGCCTGCGCAACGAGAAGGACTGGGCCTATTATCAGGGCGCGCTCGATCGCGCCGACCTCGTCGTCTTCGGCCGGCGCAGCCACGAAGCCGAACCCAACGCGCGCGGTCACCGCCGGGTCGTCGTGTCGCGCTCGGCGGCGGGGCTCGAGCGGCGCGCCGACGCCTGGTGGTGGGACCCCGACCGCGCGCCGTGGAGGAGAGTCGCGGAAAAACTGCTGCCGTCCGGCGGCCTCGTCGCCGCGCCGGGCGGCCAGGTCGTGTTCGATCTCTTTCTGAAGATCGGTTTCGACGAATTCCATCTGTCGCGCGCGCACGGCGTGAGGCTTGTCGGCGGGCGGGGCGTGTTCTCGGCCTGCGAGTCCGGCGTCGCCGCCGAGACGCTGCTGGCCGAAGGCGGCCTGAGGCTCAGCGAAAGGATAACGCTCGATCCGGCGCAGCGCGTCGAAATGAACGTCTGGCGGCGCGCCCGCTGAATGCGGCGCGCGCATTTGCGTTGGCGACTTGGCGTCAGCTAATAAGGTCGCCGAGCGGACGTCGTCGCGAGCGGAGCGAGGGGACTTCGATGGCGAACAACATTCTCAGACTGTCGATGAAGAGGGCATTGACGATCTCGCGCGCGCTGCCGCTGTTACTGGCGCTGACCGCCTGTGACGTTTCGCAGCCCACAGTCGACCAGATCGCCCAGCAATCGATGATCGGGCTTTCGAAAAAGAAAATTCGCGTGTGCATGGGCGCGCCCGCCAAGCGCGTCGTCATCGGTTCGACCGAGATATGGACCTATTCTTCCGGCTATTTGTGGACGGAAGGCCCGGCCTGGGCGGTCGGGCTCAATCTCGGCGCGCCGCCGTTCGGGCCGCGCGGGCCCTGCAACGTCGAAGTGATCATGACGAACTCCAGGGTCAGCCAGGTGACATACTCCGCCGCCGGCGGCGGCTATCTGCCGCTCGGCCAACAGTGCATTTTCGCGGTCGAGAATTGCGTGAAGGCTTGGTGACAGGAGCCGGTACGCCACGCCAGTCCGCCAATTCCGGATCATGAGGGACAAGCATGCTCATTCTCGCACTCGGGATCATCGTCTTTCTCGGCGTCCACACGCTCACGACCTTGCGTGCGACGCGCGCGGGCCTCGTCGAACGGTTCGGACTGGGGCCATACAAGGGGCTCCATTCGCTCATCGCCCTCGTCGGCCTGGCCTTGATCGTCTGGGGCTTCTCGCGCTACCGCGCCGAAGGCTTGATCACGGTGTGGACGCCGCCGGTCTGGGCGCGCCATGTGACCATCACGCTGATGTGGTTCGCCTTCGTGTCGCTCGCCTGCATGAACCCCGCGCCCGGCCGGATCAGAGGCTGGCTGCGCCACCCGATGCTGGTCGGGGTCAAGATCTGGGCGCTGGCGCACCTGATCGCCAACGGCGACGCCGGCGGCATGTTGCTGTTCGGAGCGTTCCTCGCCTGGGCGGTCTACGATCGCATCGCCGTCAAGCGGCGCGGCGATCTCGGCGCGCCGTCGGTGGCCGCGTTCACACGGGCCGATGTGATGGCGCTCGGGATCGGGACGGTCGCCTATGTCGCGATGATCCTGCTGCATCCCTACGTCATCGGCGTGCCGGTGATCGGCATGTGATATGTGGCTGGGAGCGCGACGGGCGCCGCGCTCGAATCGGCCGAATTTGGCGCCACGCGTCCGTTCATGATGGGGGGTTGATCGTGGAAACATTGCGGGATCACGCCATGCGCTTATCGCTATGCGCCTTGACGCTCGCGCTGCTGGCGGCGACCTCCGCCGAGGCGGCGTGCGTCGACCTGCCGAACAAGCTGTTGATGTACGCTCGAAAAGGACCGAGCGTGGACATCGTCGACCTCAATCAGACTTCGGTCGCGCGGATCAAGCTCGACTGCGAGCTCGTGGCGGGCGATTGGGGCAAGCTCGCGCTGCCGCTGCACATCTGCGCCGACGCCGACGTGCCGTCGCCGGGCGGCGGCCAATGCAAGGTGATCGAGCTCACGCCGCTCAGCGGTCCGGCGCCGGACGGCGGGGATTTCGAATTGGTGATCCGGCGCAACCTCTCCAAGTGAAGCGCGGTCGTGGCGCGGCGAACGGCGGCGGCGATGCCGACGACCGCGGATTCCGCCGGCCCTCGATGAAACGGGCGCCGCGAGCGTCTCGACGCCCCCGTTCGCCGTCCCCGCCCTTGCGCATCGGCCCCCGAGCGGCTAACCCGCCGCCAGCAATCCTGACGCCCCCGCCATGACCCCGACCGCCCCCAAGCCCCTCACTTACGCCGACGCCGGCGTCGACATCGACGCGGGCAACGCCATGGTCGAGCGCATCAAGCCCTTGGTGCGCGCGACGCGGCGGCCGGGGGCGGACGCGGAGATCGGCGGGTTCGGCGGGCTGTTCGATCTGAAGGCGGCGGGATTCGTCGATCCCGTGCTGGTCGCGGCCAACGACGGGGTCGGCACCAAGGTCAAGATCGCCATCGACAGCGGCCTCTACGACACCATCGGCGTCGATCTCGTCGCCATGTGCGTCAACGACATCGTCGTCCAGGGCGCCGAGCCGCTGTTCTTCCTCGACTACTATGCGACCGGCAAGCTCGATCCGAAAGTCGGCGCGGCGATCGTCGGTGGCATCGCGCGGGCCTGCGTCGAGTCGGGCTGCGCCCTGATCGGCGGCGAGACGGCGGAGATGCCGGGGCTCTACGCCCGGGGCGATTTCGATCTCGCCGGGTTTGCGGTCGGCGCCGCGGAACGCGGAACGCTGCTGCCGCGTTTCGGTCTGAAGGTGGGCGATCTGGCGATCGGGCTGCCGTCGTCGGGCGTCCATTCCAACGGCTTTTCGCTGGTGCGCCGCATCGTCGCGCTGAGCGGCCTTTCCTGGGACGCGCCGGCGCCCTTCGCGCCGGAGCGCTCGCTCGCCGCGGCGCTGCTCGAGCCGACGCGGCTCTACGTCAAGCCGCTGCTGGCGACGCTGAAGGCGACGCGCGGCGTCCTCGCGCTCGCCCATGTCACCGGCGGCGGCTTTCCCGACAATCTGCCGCGCGTGCTGCCGGGCGACCTCGCGGTCGAACTCGATCTTGCCGCCTTCTCAGCCCAGCCGGTGTTCTCCTGGCTCGCCGCGACGGGCGGTGTGAGCGAGGCCGAAATGCTGCGAACCTTCAATTGCGGCTTCGGCATGGTCGCCTTCGTCGCGCTCGAAGCTGTGCACGAGACGATGCGCGCACTTTCCATCAACGGCTTGAAGCCGACGCCGATCGGCCGGCTCGTGGCGCGCGAAGGCGAGCGCGTCGTCATGCGCGGGCGGCTGAAGCTGTGAGCGGGCGGGCCCGCGTCGCGATTCTCATTTCCGGGCGCGGCTCGAACATGGCGGCGCTGATCGAGGCGGCGCGCGCGCCCGATTTTCCCGCTGAGATCGCGCTCGTCCTCTCCAACAAGCGCGACGCCGGCGGTCTCGAACGGGCGCGCGAGGCGGGCGTCGCGACGGGAATCGTCGAGTCGCGCGACTATACCGACCGCGAAGCGTTCGAGGCGGCGGTGCTCGAGCGGCTTGCGGCGCATCGCGTCGATCTCATTTGCCTGGCCGGCTTCATGCGCATCCTGAGCGCGCCTTTCGTCGAGCGCTGGCGCGGGCGACTGATCAACATTCACCCTTCGCTGCTGCCTAACCTGCGCGGGCTGCGCACTCACGAGCGCGCGCTCGAGGCCGGGTTGAAGGAACACGGCTGCACGGTGCATTTCGTCGAGAGCGAGCTCGACGCCGGCCCGATCATCGCCCAGGCGCGCGTCCCGGTGCTGCCGGGCGACGACGCCGAGGCGCTGGCGGCGCGGGTGCTCGCCGAGGAGCACAAGCTCTACCCCCGAGCGCTCGCCGAGGTCGCTGCGGGACTGGTGGGCCCGCGCGTGGCCCCAGGGGCCGCGTGAGGACGGGCGGCGCCGTCTTGTAGACGCGACCGCCGGTCGCGTCGGGCGCGTCAGCGCCTCGCTTCCGCCGACGCCGAGGCGGCGGAACGAGCGCGGCCGGCGGCCGCGCCTACAAAGCGCCCCTTGCGCATTTGGCTTCGACGCGCTTCTGTCACACAAGTGTTCGATTGAGAGCGCGCGGAATGCCGAGGCCGAGACGTCCGTTCCGTCGTTCCCGAGGAGGAGGCGGAATTGGCGCGACGCGCAGCACGAGCGGTGAGAAGGAGGTCGACGGGCATGAAGACCGCGATGGTTTCTTTGGAGAGCGCCGCGCCGGACCTCGCCTCCTCGCCGGAGCGTTTCATCAACCGCGAATTGTCCTGGCTGGAGTTCAACCGCCGGGTGCTGGAGGAATCGAGCAATCTCAACCACCCCTTGCTCGAGCGGCTGCGCTTTCTCTCGATCTCGGCCGATAATCTCGACGAGTTCTTCATGGTGCGCGTCGCCGGCCTGGTCGGCCAGGTGCTGGCGGGCATGACGGAGACCTCCGACGACGGCTTCGCTCCGGCCGAGCAGCTCGAGCGCATCGGCCTGAGGGTCGCCGAACTCGTCGCCTCGCAGCAGCGGCGCTGGCGCGAGTTGCGCGCCGAGCTCGAGGGCGCCGGGATCGTCATCTGCGAAGTGGGCGAACTCTCCAGCCACGATCGGCAATGGCTGGAGGATTACTTTCTTCTCCATGTCTTTCCCGTTTTGACGCCGCTGGCGGTCGATCCGGCGCATCCCTTCCCGTTCATTCCCAATCTCGGCTTCACGCTCGCGCTCGAGCTGAAGAGCCTGGCCGACCACCGCACGATGAGCGCGCTGGTGCGCGTTCCCGGCAAGATCGATCGTTTCGTCCGGTTGCCGGAGGCGGGCGGCGCGGGCGGGCAACGCTTCGTATCGCTCGAACAGATCATCCTGGCGTTCATCGGCCAGCTCTTCCCCGGCTACAAGGTGACGGGGCAGGGCAGTTTTCGCGTCATCCGCGATAGCGACATCGAGGTCGAGGAAGAGGCCGAGGACCTGGTGCGACTCTACGAGAGCGCGCTGAAGCGCCGGCGGCGCGGCTCGGTCATCCGGCTGGAGATCGAAGCGAGCATGCCCGAGGCGTTGCGCGCATTCGTCACCGGCGACGTCGACGTCGTCGCCTCCGGCGTCGTGCTCGTCGAGGGCATGCTCGCGCTCAACGAATTGTCGCAGCTCGTCGGCCTCGACCGTCCCGACCTCAAGTTTCCGCCGTTCAACCCGCGGTTTCCCGAGCGCGTGCGCGAAAACGGCGGCGATTGCTTCGCGGCGATCCGGCAGAAGGACCTGGTCGTCCACCACCCCTACGAATCCTTCGACGTCGTCGTGCAGTTTCTCGCCCAGGCGGCGCGCGACCCGAACGTCGTCGCCATCAAGCAGACGCTCTACCGCACCTCGGCCGACAGCCCGATCGTGCGCGCGTTGGTCGAAGCGGCCGAGGCCGGCAAATCGGTCACCGCGCTCGTCGAGTTGAAGGCGCGCTTCGACGAGGAGGCGAACATCCGCTGGGCGCGCGATCTCGAACGCGCCGGCGCGCAGGTCGTGTTCGGCTTCATCGAATTGAAGACCCACGCGAAACTGTCGATGGTGGTGCGGCGCGAAGGCGGCTCCCTGGTCACCTACTGCCATCTCGGCACCGGCAATTATCATCCCGTCACGGCGCGCATCTACGCCGACATTTCCCTCTTCACCGCCGATCCCGCGATCGGGCGCGACGTGGCGCGCATCTTCAATTTCATCACCGGCTACGCCGAGCCCGACGGGCTCGAGCTGATGGCGATATCGCCGTTCACCCTGAAGAAGCGCCTGCTGCGGCACATCGCCGAGGAGGTCGCTTTCGCCGAAACGGGCAAGCCGGCGGCGATCTGGGCCAAGTGCAATGCGCTGGTCGATCCCGAAATCATCGACGCGTTCTACGCGGCGAGCCGCGCCGGCGTCGAAATCGATCTGGTGGTGCGCGGCATTTGCTGCCTCAGGCCGGGCGTGCCGGGCCTCTCCGACAACATCCGCGTCAAGTCGATCGTCGGGCGCTTTCTCGAGCACGCGCGCATCTACGCGTTCGGCGGCGGGCACGGCTTGCCCAGCCGCAAGGCGCACGTCTACATTTCCTCGGCGGACCTGATGCAGCGCAATCTCGATCGCCGCGTCGAAGCGCTCGTTCCCTTACGCAATCCGACGGTGCACGAGCACGTGCTCAATCAGATCATGGAAGCCAATCTGATGGACAACGAGCAGAGCTTTCGGGTATTGCCCGACGGTTCGAGCGTCAGGATCGCGCCGGCGGAGGGCGAGGAGCCGTTCAACGCGCACAAGTATTTCCTGACTCATCCGAGTCTGTCGGGCCGCGGCCAATCGCTCGCCGAATCGAGCCCTGGTTCGCTGCCTCATCGCAAACTGCGCGCCTGACGGCGCTTGGACGCCGGCGGGCGGAGCGGGCATGGACTGGCCAAACGACGGCGCCGACGGACGGGGCTCGGTTGTGAAACGTTCGGCTTCGGCGGGCCGACGTCGCGGGAATGAATCGATGTCGGCGCTGGAAGCAAGGGGACGATTGCCGGGCGAGCCGGTCGCGATCGTCGATATCGGGTCCAACTCGGTGCGCCTGGTCGCCTACGAGTCGCTGACGCGCGCGCTCACCCCGACGTTCAACGAAAAGGTTCTGTGCGGCCTCGGCCGCGGCGTCGCCACCACCGGATTTCTGACCGACGACTCGGTGGCCAAGGCTCTGGCGGCCTTGCAGCGCTTCAAGGTCCTTTGCCGGACGATGGGAATAACGGACGTCCGCGCGCTGGCGACCGCGGCGGTGCGCGACGCCGCCAACGGCGCGCAGTTCCTGGAGCTGGCGGAGCGCGCGATCGGCAGCCCGATCACGCTGCTGACCGGGCCGCGCGAGGCGGAGCTGGCCGCGCTCGGGGTCGTCTCCTCGATCTGGCAGCCCGACGGCGTGGTGGGCGACCTCGGCGGCGGCTCGCTCGAATTGACCGAGGTGAGGGGCGGCAAGATCAGCCGCGGCGTGACGCTGCCGCTCGGCGGCCTGTCGCTGATGGAGCTGTCCGACCGTTCGCCGAAGAAGGCGGCGAAAATCGCGCGCGACACGCTCGCCAAGGTCAAGGCGCTCGACAATTTGGCCGGGCGGACCTTCTACGCCGTCGGCGGCACGTGGCGCTCGCTGGCGCGGCTGCACATGCATCAGCGCCAGTACCCGATGAACGTCATGCATAATTACGTCATCCCGACGCGCGACGCCTCGGACTTCGCCAGGCTGGTCGAACGCATCGAGGCCGAGGCCCTGTCGTCGATCGAGTCGGTTTCGTCGGCCCGCCGTCCGTTGCTGGCCTACGGCGCGGCGGTGCTGGAGGAGATCATCCGTCAGTCCAATCCCAAGGAAGTCGTCATTTCCGCGTTGGGCGTGCGCGAGGGGCTGCTGTACGAAGGACTCGACGCCGCCGAACAGGCGCAGGACCCGCTCATCGTGGCGGCGCGCCAATTCAACTTGTTGCGTTCGCGCGCGCCCGCGCATGCCGAAGAGCTTTTCCATTGGACCAGCCAGTTCCTCGGCACGACGCATCTCGAAGAGACTTCGGAGGAGACGCGGCTGCGCCACGCCGCCTGCCTGTTGTCGGATATCGCCTGGCGCGCGCACCCCGACTATCGCGGCGAACAATCCTACGATCTCGTCGCCAACGCCTCGTTCGTCGGCCTCGACCATTCCTCCCGCGCCTTTCTGGCGCTCGCGGCGTCCTACCGCCACATATCGAACGACCAGGACGTCAGCCCGCGCGCGCGCTCGCTCGTTTCGGCGCGCCAGCTCGACCGCGCGCGCATCCTCGGCGCCGCGATGCGCGTCGCCTACATCGTTTCGGCCGCCATGCCGGGCGTTTTGCCGCGCACGCCGATGGTCGCCCAGAAGGGCCGCGTCGCCTTGATGCTGCCGAGCGATCTGGCGGCGCTGAACAGCGACCGCCTGCAGACGCGCCTCAGGCAGTTCGCCCGCCTCATCGGCGGCGATCCGGAGATTCGCGCGGTGGCGTAGCGGACGCGGCGGCGAACGGCGCGGTTCGGGCGCGCAAGGCGTTGGAGCTTCGAGCCCGTCGAATTGCGCCTAACGAGCGCGAAAAGGATTTGTTTACGGATTCTGTTGTTTATTGGTCGACCGACCGCTCGACTGCATCGGAAGGCGTCGGGTTACGGATTGCGCCGCACCGTCGCCGTCGTCGCCGGGCGCCGCCTCGCTCGCCGGCGCGCCGTCGCCGCGCGGGCGCGGTCGGCGCCGCCAAGGGATGAGGACTGGCAATGAAACTGGAAATGTCGCCGAGCGGAGGCTCCGTCCTTCCTTTGCGCGAGAGGCGCGAGCACAGCGTCAGCCGCGAGCTCGGCCGCCTCGTTTCGCTCAATGGGACCGAAGGGGTCATCGCCTGCCGCATCGAGCCGGGCGAAGGCGGCGAACATTGGTCGGTCGGCCATCTCATCACCATCGTGCACGAGAGGTCGCGTCTCGTCGGCGTGATTTGCGAGTTGCAGACCGCCGATCGTCTTTGGAGCGAGGTCGACGCCAACATCGCCTACGTCAAGATCGAACTGAGCGGCGAGATCGTCGACGACGAGTTCGGCGCGCCGACGTTCTTTCGCGGCATTCGTTCCTATCCCGCGCTCGGAGCCGTCGCGCACCGCATCCGCACCGGCGACCTCAAGGCGATCTACAGCTTCCGCGGCGTTCAAGGCGTCGAGATCGGCTGCCTCACTCAGAACGAATCGGTTCCCGCCTCGGTCAGCATCGACGAGCTGGTGAGCCGGCACTTCGCGGTGATCGGATCGACCGGCGTCGGCAAGACGACCGCGGTGTCGATGCTGTTGAAAAAATGCTTGGCCGCGCGGCCGAAACTGCGCGTGCTGGTCATCGACCCGCACAACGAATACGCGCGCAATTTTCCCGGCAACTCCGTCGTCCTCAATTCCGACAATCTCGAACTTCCCTATTGGATGTTCAAGTTCGAAGAAATCGCCGACATTATTTACAGCGGCCGGAAGGCGAATTCGGATGAGGTCGACGCGCTCTTCGACGTCATCAAGACCGCCAAGGCCCAGTTCCAGGCGAGTTCCGCCTCCCTGATCGCAGCCAGCCCGCTGCGCCGCGCCATCAGCGCGGATGTCGGCTGGGTCAGCGCCGACACGCCGGTGCCCTATCGCGTCGCCGACATGGTGCACATCATCGACGAATGGCTGGGCAAGCTCGATCAACGCTATCCGCGCTCGGATCTTCGTTCGCTGAAGCACCGCATGGAAACGCTGAGCCGCGATCCGCGGTTCCGTTTCATGTTCGGCAAGGTGGTCGTCGAAGACAATATGTCCAAGATCATTTCGCGCATCTTCCGTCTGCCGAAGGCCGGCGCGCCGGTGACGATCATGCAATTGGCGGGGCTTCCCAACGAGGTCGTCAATTCGCTCGTCTCGGTGCTCGCGCGACTGGCGTTCGAAATCGCGCTGTGGAGCGAGGGGAGCTACGAGATCGCGCTGGTGTGCGAAGAGGCCCATCGCTACATTCCGACCGATCGGTCGCAGGCGTTCGGGCCGACCCGCCAGGCGATCGGCCGCATCGCCAAGGAAGGACGCAAGTACGGCGCTTCGCTCGGCGTCGTCACGCAGCGCCCGGCGGAGCTCGACGCGACCGTGCTCTCGCAATGCTCGACGATGTTCGCGATGCGCCTGGCCAACGAGCACGACAAGGCGATCATTCGCTCGGCGGTGGGCAACTCCTCGGCGAGCACGATCGCGTTCCTGTCCTCGATCGCCGACCGCGAAGCGATCGCCTTCGGCGAAGCGATCGCCACGCCGATGCGCATGAAATTCAGCGACTGCCGGCTGGAGGCGAGCGAGCCGGCGCCGCGCGCCGACGCGGACCCGGAGCCCAGGATGGGCCACCTCGACTTGCGCAAGATCGTCTGCCGGCTGCGCGGCGAGTACTCCAGCGAAACCTCCGAGGCCTACTGATCCGGACGCGGCCGACCTGTCGCAATCGCGACAAATGTCGGCTTCCGACGGCGCGGGGATCGATTCGGTCGCCGCCGCGCGCCCAGACCTGCGTAAATTATTCATATAAAACAAATGCTTCCGTCGAAGTCCGCGAATTCCTGTAACTCCCAAGCACCCCCCTCTTTTGGAGGCCAAAACCGCGCGTTTCCCGTCGGCAGGGTGGCAACGTTGCGAACAAAGACGAATCGCATCGCGAACAAACCCGAATCGGCGGCGGCACTCGCTGAGCACTAACCTGCCTCCACTGCTGAGCGAGGGGGGTGCTTGGGAGTTACGAATTCCTGGCGCGTCGGCCGACCCGTTCGACGTCGTGGCGCCGATCGTGCTTGCGCGGCGCGCTCGGCGGTTCATACTGTCGCGACGGCGGCTGGGCGGAGGCGGGCGACGATGTTGGATCACATCGGCTTTACGGTGAAAGACTTTGAATCGAGCCGGAAGTTCTATCTTGCCGCCTTGGCGCCGCTGGGCGTCGGCGTGGCGATGGAAATGTCCGGCCACGTCGGCTTCGGGCGCGACGGAAGGCCGCAGCTCTGGCTCACCCAGGGCGATCCGCCCGCCTCGCCGCTGCACCTGGCGTTAGGCGCCAGAAATCGCGCCGAGGTCGATGCGTTCCACGCCGCCGCGCTCAAAGCCGGGGCCAGAGATAATGGCGCGCCGGGCTTGCGCCCGCACTACCATCCGAATTATTACGGGGCGTTTGCAATCGACCCCGACGGACACAATATAGAGGCGGTCTGCCATAGACCGGAGCCCTGAAGCGCAGCCAAGGTCGTTCGCGCATCGTTTTGACCCCCACCGACGGTCCTTGAAACCGTCCAGGCGAGGAGAAGTCCCATGGCGGCAGTCCAAGAGACGGTCGACCGCGTCCGTTCGATTGAAGTCGAAGCCTACAAGTACGGTTTCGTCACCGACATCCAGTCCGACAAGGCGCCCAAAGGCCTCAGCGAAGACATCGTCCGGTTCATTTCCGCCAAGAAGGGCGAGCCGCAATGGCTGCTGGATTGGCGTTTGGACGCCTATCGGCGTTGGCTGACGATGGAGACGCCGCGTTGGGCGCGCGTCGACTATCCCGAGATCGACTTCCAGGACCTCTATTATTTCTCGGCCCCGAAATCCGCGCCGGCGCCCAAATCCCTCGACGAAGTCGACCCCGAGTTGCTGCGAACCTACGCCAAGCTCGGCATTCCCTTGGTCGAACAGGAGATTCTCGCCGGCGTCGAACGGCCGCGGGTCGCCGTCGACGCGGTGTTCGACTCCGTTTCGGTGGCCACGACCTTCAAGGCCGAGCTCGCCAAGGCGGGCGTGATCTTCTGCTCGTTCTCCGAGGCGGTGCGCGACCACGGCGATCTGGTGAAGCGCTATCTCGGCTCCGTCGTGCCGCCGACCGACAATTTCTACGCCACGCTCAACTCGGCGGTGTTCTCCGACGGCTCGTTCGTCTACGTGCCGCCGGGCGTGCGCTGCCCGATGGAGCTCTCGACCTACTTCCGCATCAACGAGAAGAACACCGGCCAGTTCGAGCGCACGCTGATCGTCGCCGACAAGGGCGCCTACGTCAGCTACCTCGAGGGTTGCACCGCGCCCAAGCGCGACGAGAACCAGCTCCACGCCGCGGTGGTCGAGCTCATCGCCCACGAGGACGCCGAGATCAAATATTCGACGGTGCAGAACTGGTTCCCGGGCGACGCCGAGGGCAAAGGCGGCATCTACAACTTCGTCACCAAGCGCGGCGACTGCCGCGGCGCGCGCGCCAAGATCTCCTGGACGCAGGTCGAGACGGGGTCGGCGATCACCTGGAAATATCCGTCCTGCATCCTGCGCGGCGACTCCTCGCGCGGCGAATTCTATTCGATCGCGATTTCCAACGGGCGCCAGCAGGTCGACAGCGGCACCAAGATGATCCACCTGGGCAAGAACACCTCCAGCCGCATCATCTCCAAGGGCATCGCCGCTGGCAAATCGCAGAACACTTATCGCGGCCAGGTCTCGGCGCATCGGCTCGCCGTCGGCGCGCGCAATTTCACCAATTGCGATTCGCTGCTGATCGGCGATCAGTGCGGAGCTCACACCGTGCCCTACATCGAGGCGAAGAATTCGTCCGCCGTGTTCGAGCACGAGGCGACGACCTCGAAGATTTCCGACGACCAGTTGTTCTACTGCCTGCAGCGCGGGCTGTCGGGCGAGGAAGCGACGGCGCTGATCGTCAACGGCTTCGTGCGCGACGTGCTGCAGCAACTGCCGATGGAGTTCGCGGTCGAAGCGCAGAAGCTGATCGCGATTTCCCTGGAAGGGAGCGTGGGATGACGAAGACCAACCGGGGAGCTGCGGTCGTCAATAAGGGCGTCTTCCGGGACGAGGCCGAAGCGCTCGACGAAGTCGTGCGTCGTCTCGTCGAAACCTTTGATCCTGAAAGCGTTTGGCTGTTCGGCAGCCGCGCCGAAGGAAGGGCGCGGCCGGATAGCGATTTTGATTTGTTGCTCGTCGCTAAGCCGCGAGGCTCGTTCGGCTCGCAGGACTATGAACGCGTCATTGCGCCATTGATAGGTTTAGGCGTCGGCTGCGACGTGGTTCCGTGTTCGCGTGACGACTTCGAAGAAGGAACCAGGATAAAGACGTCGTTGATCGCGCAAGTTCTGTCCTCGGGCCGGAGGCTTTACGATGCAACGGCGCATTGAGGCCTTCATGACGCTCGCCGATGAGGAGTTTTCCGCAGCGCGCAAACTCCACTCGGCTTTGCCGCGACAGGCCTTGTACTTCCTGCAACAGTGCGTCGAGAAACTGATCCGCGCGTGTTTGGAAGCCGCAGAAATCCCAGCGGGGACGGGGCACAACATATCGTTCCTGGCCGGGTTGTTGCCTGAGGAACATGCCTTGCGAGCGCGTTTTCGGGAATTTGAGCATTTGAGCGCGGCGTCGACGCGCTATCGATATCCCTCGGGAACAGGCGCCATCTATCAAGTTCCGGCCGACGAGGCGACAAAATCGCTCGCGGAGGTCTCGGTGTTGCGCGACGAGGTTAACAAGTTCCTTCATTCTCGCGCGGGGGCGCGGCGATGAATGTCTTAAGAGCTGCGGGATGCAAACCGACGAGCAATCCCGTCGTCGACATCGCCGACGTCGCGCCGCGTGAACGCTCACACGGCTACCCCGACAGCGAAAAGTGAAACCGAAAGAACGTTGCATGCTGCAAGTCAAGAATCTCAGTGTTGAAATCAAGGGCAAGCCGATCCTCGACGGCCTGAGCCTGACCGTAAAGACGGGCGAAGTCGCGGCGATCATGGGGCCGAACGGCTCGGGCAAGTCGACGCTGTCCTATGTCATCGCGGGAAAGCCGGACTACGAGGTGACGTCGGGCGAAATCCTGCTCGACGGCGAGAACATCCTCAACATCGAGCCCGACGCGCGCGCCGCGCGCGGCGTGTTCCTCGCCTTCCAGTATCCGATCGAGATTCCAGGCGTCGCGACGATGACGTTCCTGAAGGCCGCGCTCAACGCGCAGCGCCGCGCGCGGGGCGAAGCCGATCTGACGACGCCCGATTTCATGCGCGCGGTGCGCGGCGCCGCGCAGAGCCTGAAGATCGATCCGGAGATGCTCAAGCGCCCGCTCAATGTCGGCTTTTCCGGCGGCGAGAAGAAGCGCATGGAGATCTTGCAGATGACGCTGCTGGCGCCGCGCCTCGCCGTGCTCGACGAGACCGACTCCGGGCTCGACATCGACGCGCTGCGCATCGTCGCCGAGGGCGTCAACGCACTGCGCGACCCCAAGCGCGCCTTCCTCATCATCACCCACTACCAGCGGCTGCTCGAATACATCAGGCCGGACGTGGTGCACGTCATGGCCAGAGGCCGCATCGTCAAGTCCGGCGGGCCCGAACTGGCGCTGGAGCTGGAGCGCAACGGCTATCGCGATTATGCGAGCGAGGCGGCGTGAGGACGGCATGACCCTGCATCGCGCCATCGCCAAGACCGCCGCCGAGACCACCCTCGCCGAGCAATTCGCCGCCTTGCGCAGCGCGGCGGCCTCGCCGTGGCGGGAGGCGGCGTTCCGCCGCTTCGAGGAGGCCGGCTTGCCGACGCGCCGCGTCGAATCCTGGCACTACACCGATCTTCGCGCTGCGCTGACGAGCGCCGCGCCGCTCGCCGAGGCTCCCGACGCCGCGGCGATCGAGGCCGCGCGGCGGTCGCTCGCTTCCCTGACGCGCGCCGGCCGGACGCGGCTCGTCCTCGTCGACGGCCGCTTCGTCGCCGCGCTGTCCGATGCGCCGCCCGCTTCCGTCGCCGTCTCTCCCTCAGCCCCGGAGGCGCCGACGGCGCAAGACGCCGACGCGATGCTGGCGCTCGACGTCGCGCTGACGCTCGGCGGCTGCGCGATCGCGGTCGAGGCGGGCGGGCAGGCGCCGCTGATCGAGATCGTCCATTGCTTTTCGGGCGGCGCCGCGGCGGTCTATTCGCGGCTCGCCGTCGCGCTTCGCGCCGGAGCGCGCGCCGGCGTCATCGAGCGCTTCGTCGGCGCTTCGCCAAGCGCCCAGCGCCACCATGCGACATGGATCGACCTGGCGCCGGGCGCCAAGGCGCACCACGTCGCCTCGATCGAGGACGACGCGGGCCTGCACGTCGAAAGCCTCATCGCGCGTCTGGAGAAAAGCGCCGAACTCGACGCCTTCGGTTTCGTCTGCGCCGGAGCGCTCGTGCGGCGGCAGATCTTCGCCACGCTCGCCGGCGAGCAGGCGAGAATTGGGCTCGGCGGCCTCGCCTTGATCGACGGGCGCCGCCATGCCGACACGACGCTCGAAGTCGTTCACGCCGCCCGCGGGGGCGAGAGCCGGGAATTCTTCCGACACATCGTGGCCGACGACGGCGTCGGCGTGTTTCAGGGCAAGGTCGTCGTCAGGCCCGGCGCGCAGAAGACCGACGGCGCCATGAAGTCCCAAGCGATCCTCATTTCGCCGAATGCGGTGATGAACAGCAAGCCGGAGCTCGAAATTCTCGCCGACGACGTCGTCTGCGGCCACGGCGCGACGGTCGGCGCGCTCGATCCCGAGCAGGTGTTCTACTTGCAGTCGCGCGGCATGCCGAGAAGCGAGGCCGAAGCGATGCTGCTGGAGGCTTTCGGCGCCGAGGCGATCGCGCGCGTCGGCGAACCCGGGTTCGAGGAAATTCTGCTTTCGATGACGCGCGCCTGGCTCGCCGGGCGCGCAGGAGCGGCGTCGCCATGACCTTCCATAAGAACCCGCGTCCCGCGCCCGCCCCGTACGACGTCGAGGCGATCCGCGCCGATTTTCCCATTCTTTCCGAGCGGCCCTACGGCAAACCGCTCGTCTATCTCGACAACGCCGCCTCGGCGCAGAAGCCGCGCGCGGTCATCGAACGCCTGACCCACGCCTACGAGCACGAGTACGCCAACGTCCATCGCGGCCTGCATTATCTCGCCAACGCCGCGACCGAAGCCTATGAGGCGGCGCGCGAGAGCGTGCGCCGTTTCCTCAACGCGGCCTCGAGCGAGGAAATCGTCTTCACCCGTTCGGCGACCGAGGCGATCAATCTCGTCGCCGCGAGCTTCGGCCTCGCCCATATCGGCGAGGGCGACGAAATCGTGCTCACGGTGATGGAGCACCATTCCAACATCGTGCCCTGGCATTTCCATAGGGAACGCAAAGGCGCCGTGCTGAAGTGGGTGGACGTCGCCGACGACGGATCGTTTTCGCTCGAAGCCTTCGAGCGCGCGCTCACGCCCCGCACCAAGATCGTCGCCATCACCCAGATGTCGAACGTCCTGGGGACGGCGCCGCCGATCAAGGACATCGTGCGCGTCGCGCACGCCCATGGCGTGCCGGTGCTGGTCGACGGCTCGCAGGGCGCCGTGCATCTCGACGTCGACGTGCGCGATCTCGACGTCGACTTCTACGTGGTCACCGGCCACAAACTGTACGGTCCGACCGGCATCGGGGCGCTCTACGGCAAGCGGGCGCTGTTGGAATCGCTGCCGCCGTTCAACGGCGGCGGCGAGATGATTCAGGACGTGACGCGCGACCTCGTCACCTACAACCAGCCGCCGCACCGCTTCGAGGCGGGCACGCCGCCGATCGTGCAGGCGATCGGGCTCGGCGCGGCTCTCGACTACGTCGAGGGCGTCGGCCGGGCGCGCGTGCGCGCCCACGAGGAAGCCTTGAGCGCCTACGCGCACGAGCGCCTCGGCGCGATCAACTCGCTGCGCATCTTCGGCACGGCGCCGGGCAAGGGGCCGATTCTGTCGTTCGTCATGGAGGGCGCCCACGCGCACGACGTCGCGACTGTCATCGATCGCTCCGGCGTCGCGGTGCGCGCGGGGACGCATTGCGCGATGCCGCTGTTGCAGCGTTTCGGCGTGACCTCGACCTGCCGCGCCTCGTTCGCGCTCTACAACACCCGCGCCGAAGTCGACGCGCTCGCCGACGCGCTGGCGCGCGCCCAAAAACTGTTTGCTTGAGGAGGGCCTTGGGTATGACCGACAACCCCATCGCCGCGACGGAGCGGAGTCTTCCCTTGGAAAAGCCGCCGTCGGCGAAGACGAGGGACGAGCTCGACGCGCTCACCGACCAGATCGTGCAGGCGCTGAAGAGCGTCTACGATCCGGAAATTCCGGCCGACATCTACGAACTCGGCCTGATCTACAACGTCGACATCGACGACGAGAGCTTCGTCACCATCGAAATGACGCTGACCGCGCCGGCATGCCCGGTGGCGGGCGAAATGCCGGGATGGGTGGAGAACGCCGTCGGCGCCGTGCCCGGCGTCTCCGGCGCCAAGGTCAACATGGTGTTCGACCCGCCGTGGGACCAGAGCCGGATGTCGGACGAGGCGAGGGTGGCGCTCGATATGTGGTGAGGGGCCGGGCGTCGACGCGGCGGAGCGTCGCGCTTCGGCAAAGAAAGTCCGCGCTATCGCGCCCGGCGCCGTTTTCCGGCGCGATGGTTTGTTTTCAAGGGCTTGCGTGACGATTTTCCGCCGCCTCGTCGCGCCGCGAGGGCTTCGCTCGCCAGCCGACGCCGGCCTATTGAGAGGCTGAGCATCCTATCGCCGTGGCGCCAAGCTTTTCCAAGGATTTCCAAATTTTTCCAAGGAAATTCCAAGGAAATTCTAAGCTTTTCCAAGCTTTTCCAAGGATTTCCAAACTTTTTCCTTGGCCGTTTCGAGGGAAAACAAGGGGTTATCCGTCAGTCGAGCCGGAATCGCGTTTTCTCCAATTTTTTTCGTCGTCTCGGCCGCGACGAGCGACCCGGCGATACGCCGCCGAACGCGCTCGCGATTCAACATAGCGCGAATTCCAATTATCGGACAGAAATTGTCGGCGGCGATTTCCCGGAAGGGGCCTCTGGGCGAGCGCGGCGTCGCATGCGCCGACGCGAAAGCCGACTGCCGCGACGCCGGCGCCGGACAACTTCGGCAGAGAGCGCCGTCGAGGGGCGGGGCGGCTCCGATCGAGAAAGTTTGGCGCCGACTGCGGGCCGCGAAGGCGCGCGCATAGCCCGTCGAAAGACGGGCGTCTCTCGACGCCCTATGCGCGCGCCGCCTCCGGCGGTCGAAAATCATGCGTGCCGGGCGTGGCCGGCGTCCTGATTACGGGGGACAGCTTGGATTACGGGGACAGGGATTACGGGGACAGGATACGAATTGCCCTATTTCTCGACCAGCAGCCGACGACAGACTTTCTCGGCCAGACCCGCCCCGTCCCTCCCCGTCTCCCACCAAGCCGTCGACCTCATGGAAGCATGAACTTCCGAAGTTTTGCGGCTGTCAATGGCGCGCGCATAGCCCGGCGCGCGCATAGCCCGTCGAAAGACGGGCGTCTCTCGACGCCCTATGCGCGCGCCGCCTCCGGCGGTCGAAAATCATGCGTGCCGGGCGTGGCCGGCGTCCTGATTACGGGGGACAGCTTGATTACCCCCGGCAACCAACAGATGGAGCCAATCAGCCGTAATCCTTCCGCCAACTTTTGATCGTCAGTTTTTCCAATGCCGCGAAGTAGGCGGCGTTCGGGTCGGATGGCGGCGAGGCGCCGCGGACGAGATCGAACATGTGCTCGGACAGCGTCCCGGCGACAGCGTGAATCGCCTCGTGGCGGTCGGCGCCTTCCTCCACGAGGCGCGCGAGCGTCCTGCGCACCGGGGTCTCGTCGCCGAGCGCCGCCTGATTTTCGACGATGGCGTGAAAGGTCGCGTGCGCCTCGAGATTGGGAAGGGGGATGCGCGTGTGACGATGATAGCGCTCGACCAAGGCGATGCGCTCCGACTCGTCGATTTCGAGCCATTCTGCCGAGGACGGCGCTTCGAGCGGATTATAGCGATCCATCAGGGAATCCCCCGTCCGGCTCAAGGCGGCGGCGCCTTCGGAACCACGAAGATCTGACCGATATAGATCAGGCTGGGATCGCGGATCTGCGACGCGTTCGCGGCGTAGATCTGGCGAAAACGCGTGCCGTCGCGATAGAAGCGACGCGCCAAGTCCCACAGGTTGTCGCCGCGAACAACGGTCGTGGTTCGCACGTCCGCGACGACGACGTCGGTCGGCGGGGTTGCGGACGGCGAAGGACTCGGCGCTTGCGCCGACGAGGCGGGGGGCGCGGGCGTCGCGGCAGCGGAGGGTTTCGGCGACGGCGGATTGGGCGCGCTCGTCGACGTCGCGGCGGACTGCCCTGCAATCGGCGCAGGCGCTGCAGGCGGCGCGACGGCGGGCGCGCTCGCTTCCCCGGCCGCGACGACGGGCGCCGGCGACGGCGTGGGAGCGGGCGTCGGCGGCGTCGAGGGCGCCGCGGAGGCGGTCTGGGCGAGCGGCGCGGCCGCAGCGAGCGAGCCCGCCGTCGCGGAGGGATTTTGCGGATAGGAAAACGGCACTTCGGCCCGCGCCAACACCGCGCCGTTGGAGCGATCGATCACGTCCGCGCGGATCGTGTAGAGGCCCGGCGCCATTCCGTGCTCGATCGTCAGCGACCATTGCCGATCCGGTCCGGCCGAGGCGTCGGCGACAAACGCGCCGTTGAGATAAAGCCGCACGACCGCGTTCGCCTCGGCGGATCCCTTCACCAGGAGTTCGCCTGCCGCCGTCGCCTCGACCGTACGGATGTACACCCGGACGGAACCGTCCGCGGCGAGCAGAGTCGCGGGCGGCTGGATTCGGGCGGCGACGGGTTTAGGCGCGGGCGTCGCCGCGGCGACCGTCGGCTGAGGCGAGGAAGCCGCCGGCGCAGGCGTCGCAGGCGCAGGCGAGGCATAGCGCGGGGCTCCCGGCTCGCGCGCGGCGACTTCGACCGTCACCGCCTCGGAGACGACGGCCGGCGCCCCGCCGCTGCGCGCCGTCAGCTGGAGACGGTGGCGGCCCTCGGCGAGCGGCGGCGGCAGGATGACGAACAGGCCCGACTTGTCGGCGTCGATCTCGGCGATGACGCGCCCGTCGTCGAGCAGCTCCACCGCCGCATTGGGCGGCGCATGTCCCGCGATGACCGTCTCTCCCGTCGGCTCGACGCGCACGACGTCGAACCCCGGCCGTTCCGGCGCCGGTTCGATCGGCGCGCCCGCAGCCGCAACCGATGGCGCGGCGGCCGGCGCCGCCGACTTCGGCTCGCCGGTCGCGCTCGCCGCCGCTTGGCTCGGCCCTGCCGTCGTCGAGGCGGGCGATCGCGGCGGCGACGCCGCGCCGCGGTCGGCGAAGGAGGATGGCGCGACCCGCGCGCCGGACCAGACGCCGGCGAACCTCGGCGCCACAATCACGCCGGCCGCCACAGCCACGGCGACGGCTCCCGCCCAATACAACGCCTTGGCCGAATACATGACGACTGAACCTCGCCGCTGACCTCGATCGTCGGAGGCAGGACTCCGACGGCGCCGTGAGGAAGCGCATCCCTGCTCGGATGCGCTTCGGTCGGCGCGTCGCATTCGCCCGACATCCGCCGGACGACGCCCTTGCCGAGCCCGAGACTTTCACTCTTGGCGCATTTTGGCAATGCAAAGCGTCGATACGCGAGCTTCCATGCTTGCGCGCCGGCTATCTTCGCCGGCGTCTGCGCCAAGCGTCAGATTTCATCCACTCGTAGATTTCGCCGTTCGACGCCGCCCGATTTTCGCCGCGCCGGCTCCGGTTCGATCCGCACCGAACCTTTGGCGTCGCAGCGCAGCCGCGCGCCGCCGACGTTGGCGCTGAAGCGCTTGCCCGCGCTCCACGCCTCGCGCAAGCCCGCCGCGAGCGCCTCGATCTTCTCCAGGCCGACCCGGCTCGCATCTCGCCCCCCGACGCGGGCGATCGCCGCCGTCAGCAGTCGTTGGACGATCTCGGTCGGCTCGGCGAGCAACGGGGCCGCGTCGCAGACGCTGGTTTCGATGAAGCGCAGGCGCGCTTCGGCGGCTTCGGTCTGCCTGACGAGCGCGTCCTCGACTTTGGCCGCCCGGCGTGCGAGCCGGGCGAGGGCCGGCGCGTCGAGGCCCTCGGCGGCGAGCGCGGCGCCGAGCGCGCGCAGGCGCGTGCGGGCATAGCGCGGATCCTCGTTCGAGGGATCGCGCGCGAAGGCGACGCCCGCGGCCTCACAAGTGGCGACGAGCTCGCGCTTGGCGAAGCCGAGCAGCGGCCGCGCGATCGTCATGCCCTCTCGGCCGACGCGCGCCGCCATCGCGCGCAGGCCGCCGATCCCGGAGCCGCGTAAGAGGCGGAACAGCGTCGTCTCCGCCTGGTCGTCGAGGTGATGGCCGGTGACGACGAAATCCGCGCCGACGGCGCGGGCGCATTCGTCGAGCAGCGCATAGCGCGCTTCGCGCGCGCGCTCCTGGACGCGGCTTTCCGGCTTCGCGCCGCGCCAGGGGAGAATGCGATGGGGAACGCCGAGCTTTTCGCAAAGCGCGCCGACGGCGCGGGCCTCCTCGGCGCTTGCCTCGCGCAATCCGTGGTCGACGGTCGCCGCTTCGAGGCGCGGGCGGCCGGCGCGCCGGCGCGCCCAGGACGCGGCCATCAGCAGCAGCGCGGTCGAATCCGGCCCGCCGGAGATGGCTAGGAGGAGGGCGTTCGCCTCGGCGAGCGGCGCGAAACTCGTCTCGATCGCCTGGAGCGAAGGCGGCGCTGGCGGGTTCGTCCCGCGCGTCAACAATGCGCCTTCTGCATCTCGTGTTCCGCCGACTTCTTCACCGCCGGCGCGGCGCCGGGATAGCGTCTGGCGACTTCGGCGAAGGTGGCGCAAGCCTGCTCGTTGCTGCCGAGCAGCGCCAGCGACTGGCCGAGCCGCAGCATGCCTTCGGGGGCGCGCGCCGATCGGGAAAAATCGGTCGACAGCTTCAAATACTGCTCGGCGGCCTCGCGCGGCCGCGAGCGCTGGAAATAGGTCTCGCCGAGATAGAAGATCGCGTCGGGGGCGAGGCGATCGGAGCCGTTGGCGGCGAGGAATGCCTTCAATTGCTCCTCGGCCTGCGCGTATCGGCCGCTGCGATAGGCCTCGATCGCCGCATCGTATTGTCCGCGTGGGCCGTCGGTGACGCCGAGGCCGGCGATGACCTTCGGCCCCGAGTCGGCCGGAAGCGGCCCGCTCGGCATCGGCGTGGGGCTGGGAGCGCCGGAAAGATCGAGCGGCGCGCTCGGCGGCGTCGTTCCCAGCGGGCGCGGGGCGCCGGCCGCTTCCGGGTTGCTCGCCGGATCGAAGGCGTCGCCCTTGCGCGCGGTCTTCACCGCGCTCGTCGGCGTCGGCGCCGCGCCGGTCGTCGGCGCGACGGTCGCGGCCGCGGCGGCGGCGGCGGAACCGGCGCCGCCGAGGCGGAATTCGACGTCCTGCTGGAATCGCTTGAGCTGATCTTCGAGCCGACGCTGCTGATTCTCCAGTTCCTCGATGCGACCGTTGGCCTGCCGCAGTTCGTCCTCCAACCGGTCGACGCGCACGTCGAGAGCGCCGGGGTCGCCCGGATCGGCCGACGCGCCGGGGATGGAGGCGGGGGGAGTCTCGGATTGCGCGGTCTGCGGCGGCGCGGGGCGGCTGAACGGGTTGAGATCGAAGGCGCGCGCGCTCGTCACGCCGAGGAGACCGAGGCAGACAACGGCCGCGCTGGCGCGGCGAAGGCGAGAATGCGGCGTCAAGACGTCAAACCCCCTATCGGCAGGCGCGCCGGCGCTGGCCGGCTCGGCGCGCGAATTGCGATAGCATAGGGAGCGGGCGGCCAAAAGTGAGGCGAAGATCAGGCCGCCGCACGGCGCGGTCCCATTTTATCGTCAGCTTCCCGCGGCGCCGGCCAGCACCGTGACGGCGCGGCGGTTCTGCGACCAGCAGGAGATGTCGTTGCACACCGCCACCGGGCGCTCCTTGCCGAAGCTGATCGTCTTCATGCGCGTCGCCGCGACGCCCTTGGCGATGAGGTAGTTCTTGGTCGACTCGGCGCGCCGGGCGCCCAGGGCGAAGTTGTACTCGCGCGTGCCGCGCTCGTCGGCGTGACCCTCGATGGTGAAGGTGTAGCGGGGGTACTGATTGAGCCAGGCGGCCTGCTTGTCGAGCGTCGCCTGCGCCGTCGGGCTGAGTTCTGTCACGTCGGTGTCGAAGAACACGCGATCGCCGACGCTCGCCGCGAATTCCTGCACGCTGCCCGGCGCGCCGGCGGCGGGATAAGCGCCGTTCAGGGCGTCGTCGGCGTTGCCGCGGGCGCAGGCGCCGAGGGCGAGGCCGACGGCCAGCGCCGCGATGAGGGGAAAAGCGCGCGGAAAGGTCGCAGCAAACATCGCAAACTCCAAATCCTGTCGGGGCGGACGGACGCCGCTTCGATCGAGCCTTAGGGTTCAGTGTATTAATGAAAGGTTGAATCAACCTTACCGAGACCTTGCCGCGACCGGTCGCCTTGTCGCAAACGCGCGCGAGGGTTAACCAACGCTTAATGGCCAGAATGGGGCAGCAGGCGGCCGGTTCGCCGCAAAACGCGGCGATGTGGCATTTAGGCCTCTTCGCCGCAGACTTCGCCGGGAGAGGACTTTCGCAGGCAATTCGGCGCCGCGGCGCGGATGGACGCGGCGAGCCGGACGAAGGCGGGCCGGCGCGTCGTGTCGCGGCGGAAGACGAGATCGACGCGCCGCGTCATGCCCTCGCCTTTCAGCGGCACGATCGCCAGAGCGCCGCCGGCGGCGTTGCGGTTTTCGATCGCCAGGCGCGGCGCGAGGGTGACGCCGTATCCGGCGGCGGTCAGATGCAGCAGCGTTTCCAGGCTCGCCGCGCTCATGTCGGACGCCGCCACGCGGTTGGCGGCGCTGCGCGAGCACAGATCGAGCGCCTGATCGCGCAGGCAGTGACCGTCCGCCAGCAGCAGCAGCGCATCCGGATCGATTTCTCGCGCCGCCACCGACTTGCGCCGCGCCAGCGGATGATTGCGTGCGACGACCAGCAGGAACGGCTCCTCGTAGAGCGTGAGCCGGACCAATTTGTCGCTCGCCGGATCGGTCGCGATCACGGCGGCGTCGATTCGGCCCTCGATCAGCATCGGCAGGAGGCGGTCGGTCAGGTCCTCGACGATCTTGATCGGCGCCAGCGGCAGGTCGCGGATCGCCAGGGGCAGCGCATAGGGCAGGAGATAGGGCGCGACCGTCGGGATGACGCCGAGCTTGAGCGCGCCGGCGAGCGGGTCCCTGGCGCCGCGCGCGGCGAGGGCGATATCGGCGGCCGCGGCGAGGGCGCGGCGGGCGTGCTCGACGATCGCGGCCGCGCGGCTTGCGACGCGCACCGCGCGGCCCTGGCGCTCGAACACCCTGACGCCCAGTTCCTCCTCGAGCTTGAGGATCTGGCCGCTGAGGGTCGGCTGACTGACGTTGCAGGCCGCGGCGGCGCGGCCGAAATGGCCGTGATCGGCGACGGCGACGACATAGTGCAGGTCTCTGAGGTTCATGGCGCGCTTATACGATAGGCGGCGCCGATCGTAAATCGCGGAACAATCGATTGGAACGATGACGCGGTTTGGACTAGAGTTCCCGGAGCCCGCCGCAGCGCCCCGGTGATCGAGGATTTCATGACCACTCGCTTGACGACGTCCGCTGGTTCGCCGGTCGCCGACAACCAGAATTCGCTGACCGCCGGAGCGCGCGGGCCGGTATTGATGCAGGATTGGCAATTGCTCGAGAAGCTCGCGCATCAGAACCGCGAGCGCATCCCCGAGCGCACCGTTCACGCCAAGGGCTGGGGCGCCTTCGGGACGCTTTGATCGCGCCCCGCTAGGGAGGATCCAAATGGCTGAGAGCGTCTACGAAGTCATCGAACTGATCGGCAATAGGGACATTTCACTTGTCTGGCAATTTGTCATCGCGCTGGCGATGAAGGCGGATCGCCTTCCGAGGAATTCATAGTCTTTGTCCACGGACCGGTTCAATCAACGCAGCCACGATCGGAGAGAGAGATGGACGCAAATGATGTGGGAAACACCGGCAAGTGCCCGGTCATGCATGGGGTTCGCCCCAACGCGACTTACGGAGGCAGGTCTATCCGGGACTGGTGGCCGAACCAGTTGAACCTCGGGATTCTGCACCAGCGCTCCTCCCTGTCCGATCCCATGGGCAAGGGCTTCAACTACGCCGAGGCGTTCAAGACCCTGGACCTCAAGGCAGTGAAGAAGGACCTCTATGCGCTGATGACCGACTCGCAGGACTGGTGGCCGGCCGACTACGGTCATTACGGGCCGCTCTTCATCCGGATGGCGTGGCACAGCGCGGGCACCTACCGCATCGGCGACGGCCGCGGCGGCGCCGGCTCGGGCAACCAACGTTTCGCGCCGCTCAACAGCTGGCCGGACAACGTCAACCTCGACAAGGCGCGTCGGCTGCTCTGGCCGATCAAGAAGAAATACGGCGACAAGATCTCTTGGGCCGATCTGATGATCCTCGCCGGCAACTGCGCGCTGGAGTCGATGGGGTTCACGACGTTCGGCTTCGGCGGCGGGCGCGCGGACATCTGGGAGCCCGAAGAGGACGTCTACTGGGGAAACGAGGACACCTGGCTCGGCGACAAGCGCTACAGCGGCGATCGGCAACTCGAGAACCCCCTCGCCGCCGTTCAGATGGGCTTGATCTACGTGAACCCCGAAGGGCCCAACGGCAAGCCGGATCCGCTCGCCGCGGCGATCGACATCCGCGAGACCTTCAAGCGCATGGCGATGAACGACGAAGAGACCGTCGCGCTCATCGCCGGCGGGCACACGTTCGGCAAGACCCATGGCGCGGGCGATCCGGAGCTTGTCGGTCCCAAACCCGAGGGCGCTCCTCTCGAACAGCAGGGCCTCGGCTGGAAGAACAGCTTTGGAAGCGGCAAGGGCGACGATACGACCTCGAGCGGATTGGAAGGCGCCTGGACTCCCGACCCCGTGCATTGGGACAACGGCTACTTCGACACCCTGTTCGGCTACGAGTGGGAACTGACGAAGAGCCCGGCCGGCGCGTATCAGTGGATTCCGAAGGATGCGGCCGCGGCGGCCGTTGTCCCCCGCGCCCACGATCCTTCCAAGCACGTTCCGCCCGTGATGCTTACGACCGACCTCTCCTTGAGGCTCGATCCGATCTATTTGCCGATCTCGAAGCGTTTCCAGAGCACCCGGATCAGCTCGCCGACGCGTTCGCCCGGGCGTGGTTCAAGCTGACGCACCGCGACATGGGCCCGCGCTCGCGCTATCTCGGCCCGGAGGTCCCCGCGGAGGAGTTGCTGTGGCAGGACCCCGTCCCGCAAGTCACGCATGAGCTGATCGGCGCGCAGGACATCCGCGCGCTCAAGGGCAAAATCCTCGCGTCGGGTCTTTCCATCTCCCAATTGGTCTCGACCGCATGGGCGTCGGCGGCGACCTTCCGCGGCTCCGACAAACGCGGCGGGGCGAACGGGGCGCGCATCCGCCTCGCGCCGCAGAAGGATTGGGAGGTCAACCAGCCTGCCCAACTGGCGACCGTGCTGGAGGCCCTCGAGGGCGTCCGGAAGGCGTTCAACGCGGCGCAGTCCGGGGGCAAACGGGTTTCGCTCGCCGACCTGATCGTTCTCGGCGGCTCAGCCGCCGTCGAGCAGGCCGCTGAGAAAACCGGGCATGATGTGGAAGTTCCGTTCACGCCGGGGCGCATGGACGCGACGCAAGATGAGACCGATGTGGAAAGCTTCGCGGTGCTCGAACCGGCCGCGGACGGGTTCCGCAACTACCTCAACACCGGATGCGCCGTTTCCGCAGAGGAGATGCTGGTGGATCGGGCGCAACTCATGACGTTGACCGCCCCCGAGATGACGGTTCTCGTCGGCGGCATGCGCGCGCTGAACGCCAACTTCGGACAGTCGCAGCACGGCGTGTTCACGAAGCGCCCTGGGACGCTCACCAACGACTTCTTCGTGAACCTGCTCGACATGGGCACGACATGGAAGGCGGTCTCGAAAGCCGAAGACGTGTTCGAGGGACGCGATCGCGCGACGGGCGAACTGAAATGGACCGGCGCCCGTGTCGACCTCGTCTTCGGTTCGAACTCGCAGCTTCGGGCCCTTGCGGAGGTCTATGCATGCGACCACTCGCAGGAGAAGTTCGTGCGTGACTTCGTGGCGGCGTGGAACAAGGTGATGAACGCGGATCGCTTCGACCTTGCCTGACCCCGGCGGAAAGGCGTCCCGGGCAGACCGCGGCCATGCACGCCTGCGGGCGCCCGGGACGCGGGTGGACGCCAAAGACAAGAAACCGGGGCGGCGTTTCAAAACAAATGGGAACGCCGCCCTGGGCGGCGCCCCGACAAGCCGGCGGCGGCGGAGTGATGGCGCGCCCCGGCCATCGATCCGGACGGGCGGCTTCGGCCGCCTGTTTCGTCGAGTCGCGGCTTCCCGCGCCGGCCGGTTCGCGCGGACTCGAGACCGGCGCCGGCGTCGGCGCCCGCGCTTCATCCTCAAATATCGTTAACCCCGACCGGGCTTGATATCGCCACGAATTCGGTTCACCCTTGGTTTTTTGTCAAACAGCGGGGCGGCGCGCGTGCACAACCGGCCGAAAGTTCCGCGGGCGCTCGTGTTCGTGTTCGCGCTCGTGTTTCTGTTCGAGACGTGGATCTGGGACAGCGTCGTCGCCGTCGGCCGGCGGGTTTTCGCGTTGGTTCCCTGGGTCGCGATCAAGGCGACGCTCGTCCGGCTCATCGACCGCCTGCCGGCGTGGGTCGCGCTGCTGATGTTCGGCATCCCCTTCCTCGTCGCCGAGACCGGCGCCTTCATCTGCGTGGTGATCACCGCGACCGGCCACATCGTCGTCGGCGCCGCGGGCTATGTCGTGGTGAAGGTCGTGGGTTTCGGCCTCGTCGTGCCGATCTTCGATCTGACGCGCGAAAAGCTGCTGACCATGCCGTGGTTCGCCCACGTCTATCGAAAGTTCCTGCTCCTTCACGAATTCGCCGAGCGGCTGGTCGCGCCCTATCGCCGGGCGGCCGCGGCTTTCGTCAACGGCCTGCGCGCTCGGGCGCGCGCCTATTGGGCGCGGCTCCGCATCGGGGCGGAGGGAGAGGCCGGCTGAGCCGCGGCGCATGGCGCGGAGCCCATTTCCGCGCTAGAGCTTGCCGCGCAAGGACGCTCGGCGGAACGGGCGTCGGGTCCTTTTTTCTCCCGCTTACCCCAGGTTGGGTCCTCGCGTGACGCTGCTTCTGCCGCACGGCAAATCGCTTGACCTCGGTTCGCCGATCGCCGTCATGGGCATCGTCAACGTGACGCCGGACTCCTTTTCCGACGGCGGCGCCTTCGCGAGCGCCGCCGAGGCCGCCGCACACGGCGAGCGCCTCGCCGGCGAGGGCGCGGCGATTCTCGACGTCGGCGGCGAGTCGACCCGGCCCGGCGCGAGCGCGGTCGGCGCCGACGAGGAAATGGCCCGCGTCCTTCCCGTCATCGCCGCGCTGCGCGGCCGCGTCGCCCAGCCGATTTCGGTCGACACCAGCAAGGCGCGCGTCGCCGCCGCCGCGCTGCAAGCCGGAGCGTCGATCGTCAACGACGTCTGGGGCTTTCAGCGCGACCCCGAAATCGCCCACGTCGTCGCCGACGCCGGGGCGGCGGCGGTGCTGATGCACAACCGCGCCAGCGTTGACCCCGAGTTGGACATTATTGCGGACATCCTCGCGTTTCTAAGGCGCTCGATCGACGTCGCGCTCAAAGCGGGCGTCGCCGAGGAGCGGCTGATCGTCGATCCGGGCTTCGGCTTCGGCAAGACGCCGGCGCAGAATCTTCAACTCGTCCGGCGCCTGCGCGAGCTGGCGGCGCTCGGCCGTCCGGTGCTGCTCGGCGTGTCGCGCAAGTCGACCATCGGCCTCGTCACCGGCCAGAAGGTTGCCGCCGAGCGTCTCGCCGGCTCGATCGCGGCAGGGCTGATGGGGGTCGCCAACGGCGCGGCGATCCTCAGGGTTCACGACGTCGCGCCGCATGTGCAAGCGCTGCAGGTCTGGCGCGCCGTAGGGGAAAGCTGACGATGAACGGCCCTTCTTCTCCCATTGCGATCGGCCGCGGCAAGATCTTTGTCCAGGGGTTGCGGCTGCACGCCTTTCACGGCCATTTCGCCCACGAGCGCAAATACGGCCAGACGTTCGAGATCGATCTCGACCTCGTCGCCGATCTCGCCGCGGCGGCGGCGGGCGACGA